>NZ_AKJB01000062.1:0-98095 GCF_000282555.1 Pseudomonas sp. GM102
CGTCGAACGGCGCTGCGCGCCAATCCCCAGATGAACACCTGCGCTCAGCCTCCCGAAGGGGCGGGCAGATCAAGATCAAAAGCGGCAGGCGAGCTAACGCTCGGCCTGTTGAGTGGTGAAGGGCAGGTGCGTGCCGATGGCTTTTTGTAGGAGCGAGGCTTGCCCGCGAAGGCGGCCTGACAGCCGCCCAATCTCTCGCAGACATACGCCGACCCATTGTAGGAGCGAGGCTTGCCCGCGAAAGCGGCCTGACCGACCAATCTCCCTCAGATGTACTCCGACACACTGTGGGAGCGAGCCTGCTCGCGATGGCGATAGGATAGACAGCGATGTTTATTGGCCAGCTAAAAGATCAGAACCTTCCCACAAGTCTTTCAGGTTGTGTGTCGGAAGTGGCCTCTCTAACCTTTGGCTGTCGCTGAAAACTCAGCGATCGGGTGTGAGAGCCCGGCAACTTATGGTCATCCAGTGTCTGTACACGCATAATCGCTGCCAGCTTATTCGCTGCCGACAAATGCGTTATGGCGGCTGTGTGCGGGCGGACTTCGGTCCGGCCGGGTGTCCATAACCGGTCTTCTCACCTCGCACATAGCTGCCACCTCTTCGCCGTGTGAGAAGCGGCAAGTGGAGGCTCCAACGCTGGAGAATTACCAATGGACAAATTGATTCCCGACCCACCCTTCAACACAACGACACCCAACGCCGAAGCTTCGCGCACCGAAGAACTACTCAAAGACCGCGAAGCCATAAAACGCGCCCTCGACTACTACCTCGATCCCCCCGTCCCCTATGCCGCAAAACCCCGTCGTCCCAGCACGATGTATATGATCGCCCCCAACATGGATACCGAAAGCCTGCTGGCACAAGCCTGCGAATCATTGGCCTCAGCCAGTGTCCTGGCCAGCGATTTCGCCTCCCACCTGATTGGCCCGCAGCGCAATACAGTGTTGGCGATTCAACAGATCATCATGCTGGCGGAGTTGGCGGTGAATCGGGCGTTGGATAACGTCGATCCGGTGTAGACCGCGTTATCGTTCATCGCGAGCAGGCTCGCTCCCACATGTGATCTGTGTCGTACACAAAATCCATGTACACCCTCAATTCCCTGTGGGAGCGAGCCTGCTCGCGATGGCGGCAGATTGTTCGCCAAAAAGCCGACTGGCCTACGACGGGCAATAAAAAACGGCGATCACTTCGGTGATCGCCGTTTTTTTGTACGTGTTGTCGAATCAAGGCATCAACACTTCAATCGCCCCATCCGCCGTCATGCTGACCTGGCTGGTGCCGGCTTCAACTTCCGGTGTCACCGGCGCTGAATCCATGCCGGCCGCGGCTTTCATCATCATTGGCCCGCGCATGTACGGTTGTGGATAACCGTTGCTGTTGAGGTTCAGGTTGACGATTTTGTAGCTCTTGCCACCCAAGGCGTCGGTGGCAAGTTGGGCGCGGGCCTTGAAGGCGGTGACGGCTTCTTTGAGCAGGGCGTCTTCGCTGGCTTTGCGGGTTGGGGTGGCGATGGCGAAGTCCATGCCGCCCATTTTCAGGTCGGTGAGCAGTTCGCCGGTGAGTTTGGACAAGGCGGCGAAGTCCGAGCTTTCCAGGCGCAGTTCGGCGCGTTCACGCCAGCCGGTGATTTTCTGGCCTTTGGTGTCGTAGATCGGGTAGCTGTTGCGGCTGCCCTGACGCAGGGTGATGTCTTTGACTTCTTTAGCCTGGGCCAGTGCTTTGTTCATGGTGGTGCTGACATCGGCGGCGAGTTTGGCCGGGTCGCTGTTTTGCTCTTCGGTGTAGAGGGTCACGATCATCAGGTCGCGGGCCACTTCCTGGCTGACTTCAGCGCGCAGGGAAATCTGGTTGTAATGCAGTTCGTCGACGGCCAGGGCCGGGAGGCTGGCGACGGTGCCAACGCTTAAGGCAAGAAGGGCGGCGCTGCGGCGCAATGTGTGCATGAAAAGCTCCTTGGACGGTGCGCAGGGGTTAAGGTCCGAACCTGCGTGAAACCATCAGACTCTAGCTTCAATGGTCCGGTTCGCACAGTTACAACTTCTATACAGATGCAATGCTGGTGAGTTGCTGCAGGGCTTTTGTGGCGAGGGAGCTTGCTCCCGCTCGGCTGCGCAGCAGTCGTAAAACCTGAGTGCACCGTTTGCCGGATGTCCCGGCTGACCGGTCTGGGCCTGCTTCGCAGTCCAGCGGGAGCAAGCTCCCTCGCCACAGGGTTACTTCGTCACAGATAGATCGCTGGTCACTGTGGTCGTTTGCCGCACTTTCGCCTCTCAGGCCCGTGGCTTGGTTATACTCCGTGCGATCCGCCTGGAGCGCTCATCAGGAGAGCTCATGCTCGCCCCCGTTCAAATCACTTCCGCCACTCGCCAGAACCTCTGGCGGCTCACGTTCATCCGCACGTTGGTGCTGGCCGCTCAGGCCGGTTCCGTAGGCCTTGCCTACTGGTTCGACCTGCTGCCGTTGCCCTGGCTGCAATTGGCGATCACCCTCGGTTTTTCCATGGTGCTCTGCGCACTGACCGCGATTCGCCTGCGCACGTCGTGGCCGGTGACCGAGCTTGAATACGCCGTGCAACTGGCCTGCGACCTGTTTATCCACAGTGCCTTGCTGTACTTCTCCGGCGGTTCGACCAACCCGTTCGTCTCTTATTACCTGGTGCCATTGACCATCGCTGCCGTGACCTTGCCATGGCGCTATTCGGTAATTCTGTCGGGCATCGCCCTGGCGCTGTATACGTTGCTGCTGGCGCGGTTCTATCCGTTGGAAACGTTCCCGATCGCCCGGGAGAACCTGCAGATCTACGGCATGTGGCTGAGCTTCGCCCTCGCGGCGGCGGTCATCACATTCTTCGCCGCCCGCATGGCCGAAGAGCTGCGCCGTCAGGAAGAATTGCGCGCCATTCGTCGCGAAGAAGGCCTGCGCGATCAGCAATTGCTGGCCGTTGCGACCCAGGCTGCCGGCGCCGCCCATGAGTTGGGCACGCCGTTGGCGACCATGAGCGTGCTGCTCAAGGAAATGCGCCAGGACCATCCCGACCCGCTGCTGCAGGACGATTTGAGCGTGCTGCAGGATCAGGTCAAACTCTGCAAAGAGACCTTGCAACAGTTGGTCCGGGCCGCGGAAGCCAATCGTCGCTTGGCGGTGGAGATGCAGGACGTCACCGACTGGCTCGACGAAGCCCTGAACCGCTGGCACTTGATGCGTCCGGAAGCCAGTTATCGTTTTCAGCGTCTGGGCCAGGGGACCGTGCCGCGCATGGCACCGCCGCCGGACCTGACCCAGGCCCTACTGAATTTGCTGAACAACGCCGCCGACGCTTGCCCCGAAGGCTTGCAAGTAACCCTGGACTGGAATGCCGAGGACTTGACCATCAGCATTCGTGACCACGGCGCCGGCGTGCCACTGGCCATTGCCGAGCAGATTGGCAAACCGTTTTTTACCACCAAGGGCAAAGGTTTCGGCCTGGGCCTGTTTTTGAGCAAGGCCAGCGTGACACGCGCCGGCGGCTCAGTGAAACTCTACAGTCATGAGGAAGGTGGCACGCTTACCGAGCTGCGCCTGCCCCGTGTCGCCCGAGGAGACGAACATGAGTGACGAGATCCAAGTTGAAGGCGAAGAACTGCCGCATTTGCTGCTGGTAGACGACGATGCAACCTTCACCCGCGTGATGGCCCGCGCCATGGCCCGCCGTGGTTTTCGCGTGAGTACCGCAGGGTCCGCCGAAGAAGGCCTGACCATCGCCCAGGCCGACATTCCGGATTATGCCGCCCTGGATCTGAAAATGGACGGCGATTCGGGTCTGGTGTTGTTGCCCAAACTGCTGGAACTCGACCCGGAAATGCGCGTGGTAATCCTCACGGGTTATTCGAGCATTGCCACCGCCGTCGAGGCGATCAAGCGCGGCGCCTGCAATTACCTGTGCAAACCGGCGGACGCCGATGACGTGCTGGCCGCGTTGCTCTCCGAGCACGCCGACCTCGACACCCTGGTGCCGGAAAACCCGATGTCTGTGGACCGTCTCCAGTGGGAGCACATCCAGCGCGTATTGACCGAGCACGAAGGCAACATCTCCGCCACTGCCCGCGCCCTGGGCATGCACCGCCGCACGCTGCAGCGCAAACTGCAGAAGCGCCCGGTCCGTCGCTGAACGGGCGCTGAACGATTATCGCCAGCCCTCGCGATAACACGAACCGATCATTTATGATCGGCTCGTGTGTGTTCTTTTCTTTATCGAGCCTTATCCATGAATCAGAACGCTGAATATTGCGCGGTCAACGATGCTGTGCGCGGGCAGTTTTTTCGCAAAGTCTGGGCGATGACCACGCCTTACTGGCGCAGCGAAGAGAAGGGCAAGGCCTGGACGTTGCTGATCGCGGTGATTGCGCTGTCGTTGTTCAGCGTGGCGATTTCGGTGTGGATCAACAGTTGGTACAAGGATTTCTACAACGCCTTGCAGAAGAAAGACGAAGCGGCGTTCTGGCAATTGATCCTGTACTTCTGCGGCATCGCCGCCGTGGCGATTCTAGGCGCGGTGTATCGGCTTTACCTGACTCAGATGCTGACCATTCGCTGGCGAGCCTGGCTCACCGAAAAGCATTTCGCCCGTTGGCTCGGCAACAAGAATTACTACCAGCTGGAGCAGGGCGGTTACACCGATAACCCGGATCAGCGGATTTCCGAAGACCTCAACAAGTTCACCACCAACACCTTGGGGCTGGGCCTTGGTTTGATCCGTAACGTCGTCAGCCTGGTGTCGTTTTCGATCATTCTGTGGGGCGTGTCGGGCAGCATCGAAGTGTTTGGTTTCACGATCCCCGGCTACATGTTCTGGTGCGCGCTGGTTTATGCCGCAGTCGGCAGTTGGCTGACGCATGTGATCGGTCGGCGCTTGATCGGCCTCAACAACAACCAGCAACGCTTCGAAGCCGACTTGCGTTTCTCCATGGTGCGGGTCCGCGAGAATGCCGAGAGCATTGCGCTGTACAACGGCGAGCCCAATGAGAATCGTCGTCTGAGCAGCCGCTTCGGTCTGGTCTGGCACAACTTCTGGGACATCATGAAAGTGTCCAAGCGCCTGACCTTCTTCACCTCCGGTTATGCCCAGATCGCGATTATTTTCCCGTTCATGGTCGCTGCGCCGCGTTACTTCGCCGGCAAGATCGAGCTCGGTGAGCTGATGCAAATCAACTCCGCGTTCGGCAACGTGCAGGAGAACTTCAGCTGGTTCATCAGCGCGTACCAGGACCTCGCCGAGTGGCGTGCCACTTGTGATCGTCTGCTGAGTTTCCGCCAGGCAATGACTGACAACGAAGAGCGTTCACCAGCCATCGACGTGCAGAATCAGGGCTCGGCGTTGAAGGTGCATAACCTTGGCCTCGACCTCGCTGACGGTCGTCATCTGCTGACCAACGCCGACATGACGGTGGAGGAGGGCGAGCGCGTCATGCTCAGCGGTCGTTCCGGCAGCGGCAAATCGACGTTGCTGCGGGCGATGGGGCACCTTTGGCCGGCCGGCCACGGCAGCATCCGCCTGCCGACGGGACGGTATTTGTTCCTGCCACAAAAACCCTATCTGCCGATTGGCACCTTGCGCGAGGCGCTGAGTTATCCACAGCCCGGCGACACCTACCCGCACGAGCGCTACGTCCACGTGCTGGAAACCTGCCGCTTGTCGCACCTGGTTTCTCGTCTGGATGAAGCCAACCACTGGCAACGCATGCTCTCACCGGGTGAGCAGCAACGGCTGGCCTTCGCCCGCGCGCTGCTGTATGCGCCGCAATGGCTGTATATGGACGAAGCCACTTCGGCGATGGACGAAGAAGATGAAGCGTCGCTGTATCAGGCGTTGATCGATGAATTGCCGGGTTTGAGCATCGTCAGCGTCGGGCATCGCAGCAGCTTGAAGCGCTTCCATCCACGGCATGTGCGTATCGAGAATGGCCATCTGGTAGACCAGACCGTGACCGCCTGAACACCACCACCTCTGTAGGAGCGAGGCTTGCCCGCGAAGAACGATGACTCGGTCCTCAATCGGAAACCGCGTGAAGGCCTTCGCGGGCAAGCCTCGCTCCTACAGGTGGTAGTGGTGGTGATCGTACAACCGCGTTGAGCTATGATGCGGATTCAGCCGCTTTTTCGAGAAAGACGTTCACCATGGAAAACCCGATCGACGCACCTCGCCTCCCTCGTAAGCGCCGCAGCCTCGCGCAGGAACTGGTGACGGTGCTGTCCGAGCAGATCCGCGACGGTCACCTCAAGCGTGGCGACAAGTTGCCCACCGAGTCGGCGATCATGGATGCCCATGGCGTCAGCCGCACCGTGGTGCGCGAAGCGATTTCCCGTTTGCAGGCCGCAGGGCAAGTGGAAACCCGGCACGGCATCGGCACCTTCGTGCTCGATACCCCGAGCCCGAGCGGTTTCCGCATCGACCCGGCCACCGTGGTGACCTTGCGTGATGTGTTGGCGATTCTGGAGTTGCGCATCAGCCTGGAAGTGGAATCCGCTGGCCTTGCCGCGCAACGTCGCAGCCCCGAGCAATTGGCGTTGATGCGAGCGGCGCTGGACGCCCTCAACGAAAGCGTCTCCCACGCCAGCGATGCGGTGGCTTCGGACTTCCAGTTCCACCTGCAAATTGCCCTGGCCACCGGCAACCGCTACTTCACCGACATCATGACCCACCTGGGCACCAGCATCATTCCGCGCACGCGTCTAAACTCCGCACGCTTGGCCCATGACGACCAGCAGCACTACATGAGTCGTCTGAGCCGTGAGCATGAAGAGATTTATGACGCAATTGCCCGCCAGGATTCCGATGCGGCGCGGGCGGCGATGCGGCTGCATTTGACGAATAGTCGCGAGCGGTTGCGCCAGGCCCATGAAGAGGCTCAGGCGCAGCGGGGGTAGAATTTCAGGTTGGGTGATTTGCTGCCTGACAGATAGCCATCGCGAGCAGGCTCGCTCCCACAGGGGGTGTGTCGATCACAATAATGCGATCACACACAGATCCAATGTGGGAGCGAGCCTGCTCGCGATGAGGTCAGTGGCCTTCCTGGAATATGTCAGCCTGTCCTCAAAATCGAACGATCCACCCTCACCGCCAACTCAGCAGCCCCAGGTTTGGCATCGAACACCACATGCCCACGCGCATCCGCAATCCCTCGGGCAATCGGCGAGCCCTTCGACAACAACTCCAGCGGCGCACCTTTGAGCGATTGGCCCGAAGCCAGCTCCAGTTTCAGTTTGATAGTCATCTTTTGATCTCCTTATCAGGCGACATTGCCAGTCGGGTTGTAGTCCTTGAGCAGCAGATAGGTACTCCACCCCCACCAGTCATCAACGGTGGCGGTGTCGTTCAGATTGTTGACGTCCTTGCGCCGCAGCACCTTGTTGCCCTCGACCTTGAACAGTGGCGAGAAATTGCTCGCCGGGTTCAATACCGCTTGCAGATCAGGCAGCTTTTTCAATGCAGCAAAGCTGCCGGCCGACGGAGCAATGCCACTGAGGTACGCCGCGAACACTTCATCCGCAGAGACCTGAACCGCTTGATTCACCTGGGCGCGATTGGCGCTGTCGATCGCGTCGAAATAGCGTTTGTCGCCGTAGGCGCGCCAGCGATCGCCGTTGCCATTGCTCACGTTGAGGCCGAACTTGCTGTCTTCATCGTGCATGAAACGGGTAATCAACGAACCGAGATCACTGGGCGTGACGACTGCCGCCAACTGTTTGCGCGGCACTCGCAGGTGGCCGGCGGAAAACAGGTCGGTGAGGGAGTGATCGGCAAAAGCGTTCATCGCATAGGCCAGCTCCAATTGCTTTTCATCGCCGCTGTTGTGGGCCAGCACCGCTTGTTGCAGCGCTGCTGTGTGCCCGGCGATGTAGGCCAGCAGTGCCCATTCGCCAAAGTGGTCGGCATTGTTGGCGGCCAGTTTCAGATAACGCCCCAACGGGAACAGTGCTGAGACGAAACTGCCGCCACCGGTGATCTTGTTCCACTCTTCCGACAACGTATCACCCAAGGCGTCATAAGCCTCGTGAGGCTGTTTTCCGTCCCTGATCGCTTGATTGACGGCGGCGATTTCCTTCTGCATGACGCCGAGGATCAACTTCGCCTCGGCATTTGAGGCCGGCAGTACCGCCAGGGAGTTGAAGGCGTTGGCAAAGCGCTGGATTCGCTCGGCGGGTGTCGCGCCTTCGTTGATCGGTTGATCGGGAATTCCATAGAAATCCCCTCCCAGCGCAATGACCTGGCCATAGGTCAGCGCCAGCCCGTTGGGTAAATGCAGCTCTACCTGTGAGGCTGGAATAGCGGGGGCGTCCTTGATGAAACGCAACAAGGTGCTGTCGCCGATAGCGGTGTGTTCAGCACCCTCGAACCGCAGTTGCGGGCCTTTCAGCGTTTTTTTCGGAGAGGTGGGTTGCTGATTTTTGTGAGTGTGATGGCTGCCCGCGAGCAGCTTCAAAGTTTCGCCATCGCCAGAAATGGCGATGCCGTGCTCGGTAAAAAGATCATCCAGATCGGCAATGATCTGTCGGGTGTTTTCCTTCGGTTTTGCGTGTAGACCTGACATTTCTAGCTCCTTGATATGTCGTAGGTAGAGTCAAATTCAACTGTATGTATATACAGCTATTTCGACTATAGATGAGAACTTTCCTACGTCAAGGAATTACTTTTTCCGACGCAAATTTTGCGGCTCGCGATGAAATGCAGTTGACGGTTGTATTTTAAGTTGTACGATGACCTACAACTTCGGCGAAGGCTGAACGGTTTTCTCACACAACGTTGCTACCCAGGGTGTTCGAATAATGAATCCACAAGAACTGAAGTCCATCCTCTCTTCCGGCCTGCTGTCATTCCCGGTCACCGACTTCAATGCTCAGGGCGATTTTCATCGCGCGGGCTACATCAAGCGTCTCGAATGGCTGGCCCCATACGGCGCCTCGGCATTGTTCGCCGCGGGCGGCACCGGTGAGTTCTTCTCTCTGGCGGCCAGCGAATATTCGGAAATCATCAAGACTGCCGTCGATACCTGCGAGACAAGCGTGCCGATCCTGGCTGGTGTCGGTGGCGCTACCCGCCAGGCCATCGAATACGCACAGGAAGCCGAGCGTCTGGGCGCCAAAGGCTTGTTGCTGCTGCCGCACTACCTGACCGAAGCCAGCCAGGACGGCGTGGCCGCCCACGTTGAAGCGGTGTGCAAATCGGTGAAGATCGGCGTGGTGGTTTACAACCGCAACGTCTGCCGCCTGACCGCGCCACTGCTGGAACGCCTGGCCGAACGCTGCCCGAACCTGATCGGTTACAAGGACGGTCTGGGCGATATCGAGTTGATGGTGTCGATCCGTCGCCGCCTCGGCGATCGCTTCAGCTACCTGGGCGGTTTGCCAACCGCCGAAGTCTACGCCGCGGCCTACAAGGCGCTGGGCGTACCGGTTTACTCCTCGGCGGTGTTCAACTTCATCCCGAAAACCGCGATGGATTTCTACCACGCCATTGCTCGCGAAGATCACGCCACCGTTGGCAAGATCATCGACGACTTCTTCCTGCCGTACCTGGACATCCGCAACCGCAAGGCCGGTTACGCCGTGAGCATCGTCAAAGCCGGGGCAAAAATTGCAGGCTATGACGCAGGTCCTGTGCGTGCACCGCTGACCGATCTGACGGGCGAAGAGTACGAAATGCTCGCCGCGCTGATCGACAAGCAAGGTGCGCAATAACACTCGATAAAACCAAGGCCGCTGAGCAATCAGCGGCTTCTTGCGTGAGGAGATCTTCAAGTGGCAGATGCAAAGCGTTTCGATAACTACATCAACGGCGAATGGGTGGCGGGCAGTGATTACTGCGCCAACATCAACCCGTCCGAGCTGACCGATACCATCGGCGAATACGCCAAGGCTGATCTGGCTCAGGTCCATGCCGCCATCGACGCCGCTCGCGCCGCGTTCCCGGCCTGGTCCACTTCCGGCATCCAGGCGCGCAGCGATTCCCTGGATAAAGTCGGCAGCGAGATCCTCGCCCGTCGCGAAGAACTCGGCACCTTGCTGGCCCGGGAAGAGGGCAAGACCCTGCCCGAAGCCATCGGCGAAGTGACCCGCGCCGGCAACATCTTCAAGTTCTTCGCCGGTGAATGCCTGCGCCTGTCCGGCGACTATTTGCCGTCGGTGCGTCCGGGCGTCAACGTCGAAGTCACTCGCGAAGCCCTCGGAGTGGTCGGCCTGATCACCCCGTGGAACTTCCCGATCGCGATCCCGGCGTGGAAAATCGCACCGGCTCTGGCTTACGGCAACTGCGTCGTGCTGAAGCCTGCTGATCTGGTACCGGGTTGTGCTTGGGCACTGGCAGAAATCATCTCCCGCGCAGGCTTCCCCGCCGGCGTGTTCAACCTGGTGATGGGCAGCGGTCGCGTGGTTGGCGATGCGCTGGTGCAGAGCCCGAAAGTTGATGGCATCAGCTTCACTGGTTCCGTTGGTGTCGGTCGGCAGATCGCCGTCAGCTGCGTGTCGCGCCAAGCGAAAGTGCAGCTGGAAATGGGCGGCAAGAACCCGCAGATCATTCTCGATGACGCCGACCTCAAGCAAGCGGTCGAACTGTCGGTACAGAGTGCTTTCTACTCCACCGGGCAGCGTTGCACCGCCTCGAGCCGCTTCATCGTCACCGCCGGGATTCACGACAAATTCGTCGAAGCCATGGCCGAGCGCATGAAGTCGATCAAGGTTGGCCATGCGCTGAAAACCGGCACTGATATCGGTCCGGTTGTCTCGCAGGCTCAGCTTGAACAAGACATGAAGTACATCGACATCGGCCAGTCCGAAGGTGCGCGTCTGGTCAGTGGCGGTGGTCTGGTGACGTGCGACACCGAAGGCTACTTCCTCGCGCCGACGTTGTTTGCCGACAGCACAGCTGCGATGCGTATCAGCCGCGAAGAAATCTTCGGCCCGGTGGCCAACATCGTTCGCGTCGCCGATTACGAGGCAGCGCTGGCCATGGCCAACGACACCGAGTTCGGCCTGTCAGCGGGTATCGCCACCACGTCGCTGAAGTACGCCAACCACTTCAAGCGCCACTCCCAGGCCGGGATGGTGATGGTCAACCTGCCGACCGCCGGCGTGGATTACCACGTTCCGTTTGGTGGGCGTAAAGGTTCATCCTATGGATCACGTGAGCAAGGTCGCTATGCACAAGAGTTTTACACGGTCGTGAAGACCAGCTACATCGGCTCCTGATACACGCAATACCTGTGGGAGCTGGCCTGCCAGCGATAGCATCATCGCGGTGTGACTGACACACCGAGTGGCCTGTATCGCTGGCAGGCCAGCTCCCACAAAAGACAGATCAAAGAAGATTCACCCGCGCATAAAAATAATCAGTGGGAGTACATCTACAATGCAATCGACCAAGCCGACTCACGTCCGCTATTTGATCCTGCTCATGCTGTTTCTGGTGACCACGATCAACTACGCCGACCGGGCTACCATCGCAATCGCCGGCTCCAGCCTGCAAAAAGACCTCGGCATCGACGCGGTCACCCTCGGTTATATCTTCTCCGCATTCGGTTGGGCCTACGTGGCCGGGCAAATTCCCGGAGGCTGGCTGCTGGACCGTTTCGGTTCGAAAAAAATCTACGCGCTGAGCATCTTCACCTGGTCGCTGTTCACCGTGCTGCAGGGTTATGTCGGTGAGTTCGGCATGTCCACGGCGGTGGTTGCGCTGTTCATGCTGCGCTTTTTGGTGGGCCTGGCCGAAGCGCCATCGTTCCCCGGCAACGCACGCATCGTGGCGGCCTGGTTCCCGACAGCTGAACGCGGTACGGCGTCTGCGATCTTCAACTCGGCGCAATACTTTGCCACCGTGTTGTTCGCGCCGCTGATGGGCTGGATCGTCTACAGCTTCGGCTGGCAGCACGTGTTCATCGTCATGGGACTGATCGGCATCGTCTTTTCGG
The DNA here is from genome assembly GCF_000282555.1 of Pseudomonas sp. GM102. Classification (NCBI taxonomy): domain Bacteria; kingdom Pseudomonadati; phylum Pseudomonadota; class Gammaproteobacteria; order Pseudomonadales; family Pseudomonadaceae; genus Pseudomonas; species Pseudomonas sp. GM102. The sequence goes on from NZ_AKJB01000062.1 coordinate 11,946, forward strand.
GGATCTGGCTGAAGGTGATCTACAGCCCGCGCCAGCACCCGATGATCAACGACGCCGAGTTCAAGCACATCGCTGACAATGGCGGCATGGTCGACATGGACCAGGACAAAGGCAAAGGCAAAAAAGGCGACGGTCCTAAGTGGGACTACATCCGCCAACTGCTCACCAACCGCATGATGCTCGGCGTGTATCTGGGCCAGTACTGCATTAACGGCATCACTTACTTCTTCCTGACCTGGTTCCCGGTGTACCTGGTGCAGGAGCGCGGCATGACCATCCTCAAGGCCGGTTTCATCGCCTCGCTGCCGGCGATCTGCGGGTTTATCGGTGGTGTGCTTGGCGGGGTGATTTCCGATTACCTGCTGCGCAAAGGTCACTCGCTGACCTTCGCCCGCAAGGCGCCGATCATCGCCGGCCTGCTGGTTTCCAGTAGCATCGTGGCTTGCAACTATGTAGACGTGGAATGGATGGTCGTCGGCTTCATGGCCCTGGCCTTCTTCGGCAAAGGCGTGGGCGCGTTGGGCTGGGCGGTGGTGTCCGACACCTCGCCGAAACAGATCGCCGGTCTCAGCGGTGGTCTGTTCAACACCTTCGGTAACATTGCGTCGATCACCACGCCGATCGTTATCGGCTACATCATCAGCTCCACCGGTTCGTTCAAATGGGCGCTGGTGTTCGTCGGTTGCAACGCGCTGGTAGCCGTCTTCAGCTATCTGGTGATCGTTGGCCCGATCAAGCGTGTGGTACTCAAAGAGCCGCCTGTCAGCGGTCCTGAAACCAACAATAAGTTATCTGAAGCGCATTCCTGAGGAGCGGCGTCATGCAGTTGATTGAACATTCCGACTCGCCGCGCTACATCCGCCTGCACGAGCGGGACAATGTGGTGATCGTGGTCAACGATCAGGGCGTACCGGCCGGCACCGAATTCCCCGATGGTTTGGTCACCGTGGATTTCGTGCCGCAGAGCCACAAGGTCACTCTTGAGGACATTCCCGAGGGCGGCCAGGTGATTCGTTACGGCCAGACCATTGGGTATGCGTTGCAGCCGATCCCTCGCGGCAGCTGGGTCAAGGAAGATCAACTGCGCATGCCGACCGCGCCGCCGCTGGACAGCCTGCCGCTGTCCACCGAAGTGCCGGCCGCGCAGGCACCGCTGGAAGGCTTCACTTTCGAGGGTTATCGCAACGCCGACGGCACCGTCGGCACGCGCAACATTCTTGGCATCACCACCACGGTGCAATGCGTTACCGGGGTGCTGGACCACGCGGTGAAGCGCATCAAGGATGAGTTGCTGCCCAACTACCCGAACGTCGATGACGTGGTGGCGCTGACCCACAGTTACGGCTGCGGCGTGGCGATCACCGCCACCGACGCATACATCCCGATTCGCACCGTGCGTAATCTGGCGCGCAACCCGAACCTGGGGGGCGAAGCGCTGGTGATTAGCCTGGGTTGCGAGAAATTGCAGGCGGGGCAGGTGATGCACGAGAACGACAGTTCGGTCGATCTCAGCGATCCGTGGTTGTACCGCTTGCAGGATTCCAGCCACGGTTTTACCGAGATGATCGAACAGATCATGGCGCTGGCCGAAACCCGCTTGAAGAAGCTCGATCTGCGTCGTCGGGAAACCGTGCCAGCGTCCGAGTTGATCCTCGGCATGCAGTGTGGCGGCAGCGATGCGTTCTCTGGCATCACCGCCAACCCGGCGCTCGGTTATGCCTCAGACCTGTTGTTGCGGGCGGGGGCGACGGTGATGTTTTCCGAAGTCACCGAGGTGCGCGACGCGATTTACCTGCTGACGTCCCGCGCCGAAACTGAGGAAGTCGCTCAGGAACTGGTGCGGGAGATGGACTGGTACGACCGTTACCTGGCCAAGGGCGAAGCGGATCGCAGCGCCAACACCACGCCGGGGAACAAGAAGGGCGGGTTGTCGAACATTGTCGAGAAGTCCTTGGGTTCGATCGTCAAATCCGGCAGCAGCGCGATCAATGGGGTGCTTGGCCCGGGCGAACGGTTCAAGCGCAAAGGGCTGATTTTCTGCGCGACCCCGGCCAGTGATTTTGTCTGCGGGACGTTGCAGTTGGCAGCGGGGATGAACCTGCATGTATTCACCACCGGGCGGGGTACGCCTTATGGGTTGGCGATGGCACCGGTGGTGAAGGTGTCGACCCGGACCGAACTGGCGCAACGCTGGCCGGATTTGATCGATATCGATGCCGGGCGAATTGCTACCGGGCGAGCGTCGATTGAAGAGCTTGGCTGGGAGTTGTTCCATTACTACCTGGATGTGGCCAGCGGCAAGAAGCAAACGTGGGCTGAGAAGCACAAGCTGCATAACGACATTACCTTGTTCAATCCTGCGCCTATCACCTGAGACCGAGTTATCGTTCTTCGCGGGCAAGCCTCGCTCCTACAGGATCGCGTCGTACGTATTTTCCGCGAATGACATAAATCTGTAGGAGCGAGGCTTGCCCGCGAAGGCGTTCTACCAGACGCCGCCGTCTCCAGTGGCTTATCATTAGCCCCCTAACGACGCCCACCCAAGGTTCTCCCGGCATGCTGGCTATTTTCCTCGAAACCCTGAACATCACCGCGCCGGTGTTTGCCATGTTGTTTCTGGGGGCGCTGCTCAAGCGCATCGACTGGATCAACGACAACTTCATTCATACCGCGTCGGCCCTGGTGTTCAACGTCACCATGCCGGCGTTGCTGTTTCTGGGCATCTTGCATGCCGACCTGCATGCCGCACTGCAACCGGCGCTGCTGATCTACTTCTCGGTCGCCACACTGCTGTGTTTTGCGATTGCCTGGGGCTGGGCGATCTGGAAATGCCCGCGGGAAGACCGGGGCATCTATACCCAGGGCGCGTTTCGCGGCAACAACGGCGTTATCGGCCTGGCCCTTGCGGCGAGCATGTACGGCGACTACGGGATTTCCCTCGGGGCCATTCTCGCGGCGCTGGTGATCCTGTTTTACAACACGCTTTCGACCATCGTGCTGGCGGTCTATAGCCCGGTGATCAAGTCTGACCCATGGAGTATCTGCAAAAGCGTGATGGTCAATCCGCTGATCATCAGCGTGTTTGCGGCGGCGCCGTTTGCCTATTTCAAGATCGGTTTGCCGGGGTGGCTGGAAACGTCCGGCCAGTACCTGGCGCAAACCACCTTGCCGTTGGCGCTGATCTGCATCGGTGGCACGTTGTCGCTGGCGGCGATGCGCAAAAGCGGCACCATGGCGCTGAGTTCAAGCCTGGTGAAGATGATCGGCCTGCCGGTGCTGGCGACGCTTGGCGCCTGGCTCTGGGGTTTTCGCGGGGCGGAGTTGGGGATTCTGTTTCTGTACTTCGGCAGCCCGACCGCCGCGGCCAGTTTCGTCATGGCTCGGCAGGCCAATGGCAATCATGAACTGGCGGCGGCGATCATCGTGATTACCACGCTGATGGCGGCGGTCACCACCAACATCGGGATCTTTTTGTTGCAGTGGGGTGGGTGGATCTAACCTTGGGATTTGTGGTGTTGTTCAGATCCATTCGCGGGCAAGCCTCGCTCCTACAGGGTTTTCGCCGAGCGCGAACGACATAAAACCTGTAGGAGCGAGGCTTGCCCGCGAAGGCGATCGATTTGCCTACTCCGGCTTCTGGTAGCTATCAATCACTTCCTGCGCCGCCCGAAAGGCATCGATCGCCGCCGGCACGCCGGCATACACCGCGCAATGCAGCAGTGCCTCGCGAATCTCTTCCACGGTGCAGCCGTTGTTCAGCGCACCGCGTACATGGCCTTTCAATTCTTGCGGGCACTTCAACGCGGTCAGTGCGGCGAGAGTGATCAGGCTGCGGGTTTTCAGCGGCAGACCTTCGCGATTCCATACACCGCCCCAAGCGTGTTCATTGACGAAGTCCTGCAACGGTTGGGTGAACTCGGTGGCGTTGCCCAAGGCGCGGTCGACGAAAGCGTCGCCCATCACTTGGCGGCGGACTTCAACGCCAGGTTTCTTATTGTCAGTCATGGCAATTCCCTCTTGTGGTGTTGGCGACGCCAGGCGCGTAGCGAGGTGAACAGCAAAAACGCCACCAGCGCCGGCAGGACGAAAAACAGCATCAGGTGTTCAAGCTTCCCGGCCAGCGGCATTCCCGTGGTGAACGACACCACGTGCAGCCCATAGGCCAGGTACAAGCCCAAAAACAGCAGGCCTTCGGCGCGCGTCACCCGATAGCCGGAATAGAACACCGGCAGGCACAGCACCGCGACACCGAGCATCACCGGCAGGTCGAAATCCAGGGCATTGGGCGAGACCGACAGCGGCGACGGCGCGATCAATGCGGTAAGCCCGAGCACACCCAAGAGGTTGAACAGGTTGCTGCCGATCACGTTGCCCACCGCGATGTCCCGTTGACCGCGCAACGCGGCGATCAACGAAGTGGCCAGTTCCGGCAGGGAAGTGCTGACGGCGACGATGGTCAGGCCGATGATCCGCTCCGACAACCCCAGGTCGGTCGCGACCGCCACCGCGGCGCCGAGCAGCAGGTGCCCGGCGAACACCAGCATCGCCAGCCCGGCGACAATCATCAGTAGGCTGCTGAACCACGGTGCCTGTGGCGCTTCATGCGCCCCCGATGGCGGACGGGCCGAGTGCCGCGACTGGCGCAGCAGTAAGCCCAGGTACAGCACCAGCGCGCCCAGCAGAATAATGCCGTCTGTGCGGTTCAGTTCTTCATTCCACGCCAGTACGAACACCAACAGGCTGGCGCCGATCATCAGCGGGATATCCAGGCGCACCAATTGCCGCGAAACCCGCAGCGGAATAATCAGCGCCGAGAGCCCGAGGGTGACGAGGATGTTGAAGATGCTGCTGCCGATCACACTGCCGACGGCGATGTCGGCGTTTTGCGCCAAGGTGGCTTGCAGGCTGACCGCCATCTGCGGTGCACTGCTGCCGAGGGCCACGATGGTCAGGCCGATGATCAGCGGCCGCACATGCAGTCGTGCGGCCAGGCGCACGGCGGCGCGCACCATCAATTCGGCACCGGCGATCAGTAAAAACAGACCGCAGAACAATTCAATCACGCTGATCAGGGGTAAATCGGCAAGTCCGAAAATAGTCAGCGCTCCGTCTATCAGTCGTCGAGGGCTTGCACGCGAACTTTCGCGGTGCCACTGCGCAGCATGCCCAATTGTTCGGCTGCTTCACGTGACACGTCGATCAGGCGCCCGCGAGAGTATGGCCCGCGGTCGTTGACGCGCACCACGCAGGACCTGTCGTTATTCAGGTTGGTAATCTTCACCCGGGTGCCGAACGGCAACTGGCGATGGGCGGCGGTCAGGCCGTGCTGGTTGAAACGCTCGCCGCTGGCGGTGCGTTTGCCATGGTGTTTGGCGCCGTAATACGAAGCTACGCCGGTCTTGTCGTAGCCGTGTGGATCAACAACATCCGTGCTGGCGCAACCGGCCAGCAGAGAGAGCAGGGCGCAGGCACTGAGCAGATGCTTCATTTAAAAGGCTCCCAAAATAAATGTGGCGAGGGAGCTTGCTCCCGCTCGGCCGCGAAACGGTCGCAAAATCGGCTGATGCATTCTTGCTGAAAGAATGCGGTTGCCCATTTGGGTCTGCTTCTCAGACCAGCGGGAGCAAGCTCCCTCGCCACAGGGAATGGAGCCAATATTTAGAACTGGCTCCATTCTCATCAGCCTTCGAGCTTGCTTTTTAGCAGTTCGTTGACCTGTTGCGGGTTGGCCTTGCCTTTGGAGGCTTTCATGGCCTGACCGACGAAGAAGCCGAACATTTTGCCGCGTTTGGCTTCGTCTGCCGCGCGGTATTGTTCGACCTGCTCGGCGTTGGCCGCGAGCATTTCGTCCAGCACCGCCGAGATCGCGCCAGTGTCGGTCACTTGCTTGAGGCCGCGCTTGTCGATGATCTCGTCCGCGCTGCCTTCACCGTTGGCCATGGCTTCAAAAACCACCTTGGCGATCTTGCCGGAGATGGTGTTGTCCTTGATGCGCAGCAGCATGCCGCCCAGTTGCTCGGCCGAAACCGGCGACTGGTCGATGTCCAGGCCTTGCTTGTTCAACAGGCTGCCCAGTTCAACCATCACCCAGTTGGCCGCCAGTTTGGCGTCGCCGCCGATACTCACGACTTTCTCGAAGTAATCGGCTTGCTCGCGGCTGGTAGCCAGGACGCTGGCGTCGTAGACCGACAGGCCGAACTGTTCCTGGAAGCGCTCGCGTTTTTGCGGTGGCAGTTCCGGCAGGGTGGCGCGCACGTCGTCGAGGAACGAGTCTTCGATGACCACCGGCAGCAGGTCCGGATCGGGGAAGTAACGGTAGTCGTTGGCTTCTTCTTTGCTGCGCATCGGACGGGTTTCGTCCTTGTTCGGATCGTACAGGCGAGTCTGCTGGATCACCTTGCCGCCGTCTTCGATCAGCTCGATCTGGCGCTGCACTTCACTGTTGATCGCCTTCTCGATGAAGCGGAACGAGTTGACGTTCTTGATCTCGCAGCGCGTGCCGAATTCAACCTGGCCCTTTGGACGGATCGACACGTTGCAGTCGCAACGCAGCGAGCCTTCGGCCATGTTGCCGTCGCAGATGCCGAGGTAGCGCACCAGCGCGTGGATGGTCTTGACGTAGGCCACGGCTTCCTTGGCGCTGCGCATGTCCGGCTCGGACACGATTTCCAGCAGCGGCGTGCCCGCACGGTTCAGGTCGATGCCGGTGGCACCGGTGAATTCTTCGTGCAGGCTTTTGCCGGCGTCTTCCTCCAGGTGCGCACGGGTCACACCGACACGTTTGATCGTGCCGTCTTCCATGGCGATGTCCAGGTGGCCCTTACCGACGATCGGCAATTCCATCTGGCTGATCTGGTAGCCCTTGGGCAGGTCCGGGTAGAAATAGTTTTTACGGGCGAACACGTTGTGCTGACCGATCTCGGCATCAATGGCCAGACCGAACATCACCGCCATGCGCACCGCTTCCTGGTTCAGCACCGGCAATACGCCGGGCATGCCGAGGTCAACCAGGCTGGCCTGGGTGTTCGGCTCGGAACCGAAGGTGGTGGAACTACCGGAAAAGATTTTCGACCGGGTGGTGAGCTGGGTATGAATCTCCAGCCCGATCACGACTTCCCATTGCATGTGTTTCTCCTCAGAAGCCGGTTGGTGTGCGGGTGTGCCAGTCAGTGTTCTGCTGATACTGATGGGCAACGTTCAACAGGCGGCCTTCCTGGAAATACGGGGCGAGCAACTGCACGCCGACCGGCAGGCCATCGACAAAACCTGCAGGCATGGACAAGCCCGGCAGACCGGCGAGGTTGGCGGTGATGGTGTAGACGTCTTCCAGGTACGCAGCGACCGGGTCGCTGTTCTTGGCGCCGAGCTTCCAGGCCGGGTTCGGCGTGGTTGGGCCGAGGATGATGTCGACCTCATTAAAGGCAGCCATGAAGTCGTTCTTGATCAGACGACGGATTTTCTGCGCCTTCAGGTAGTAGGCGTCGTAGTAACCGGCCGACAGCGCGTAGGCACCGACCATGATCCGGCGCTGCACTTCCGGACCGAAACCTTCGCCACGGGAACGCTTGTACAGGTCTTCCAGGTTTTTCGGGTCTTCGCAGCGATAGCCGAAACGCACGCCGTCGAAACGCGACAGGTTGGAAGACGCTTCCGCCGGGGCGATCACGTAGTACGCAGGGATTGCGTGCTGCATGTTCGGCAGGCTGATTTCCTTGACCACGGCGCCGAGCTTTTTCAGCTCTTCAACGCTGGCCATGACCAGGTCGGCGATGCGTGGGTCCAGACCTGCGCTGAAGTATTCCTTCGGTACGCCGATGCGCAGACCTTGCAGCGAGCCGTTGAGGCCGGCGCTGTAATCAGGCACGGGCTCGTCGATGCTGGTGGAGTCCTGCGGGTCGAAACCGGCCATGCCTTGCAGCAGGATCGCGCAGTCTTCGGCGGTGCGGGCCAATGGACCGCCCTGATCGAGGCTGGATGCGTAAGCGATCATGCCCCAGCGCGAAACGCGACCATACGTCGGTTTCAGGCCGGTGAGGTTGGTCAGCGCGGCGGGCTGACGAATCGAACCGCCGGTGTCGGTGCCCGTCGCCGCTGGTAACAGACGAGCGGCAACCGCAGCCGCCGAACCGCCAGACGAACCGCCCGGGACGTGTTCCAGGTTCCACGGGTTTTTCACCGCGCCGTAGTAGCTAGACTCGTTGGCCGACCCCATGGCGAATTCGTCCATGTTGGTCTTGCCCAGGGTCACGGCCCCGGCAGCGGCCAGTTTGGCGACCACGGTGGCGTCGTACGGTGCTTTGAAGTTGTCGAGCATCTTCGAGCCGCAGCTGGTGCGGATGCCCTGGGTGCAGAACAGGTCTTTGTGGGCGATCGGCGCGCCGAGCAGGGCGCCGCTCTCACCATTGGCCCGACGAGCGTCAGCGGCTTTCGCCTGCTGGAGCGCCAGGTCTTCGGTGAGGCTGATGAAACTGTTGAGCTGCGGGTCGAGCTGGGCGATACGCGCCAGCAGGACTTTGGTCAGCTCTTCGGAAGAAAACTTTTTATCGGCGAGTCCGCGGGCGATCTCGGCCAGAGTCAATTGATGCATTGCAGGCTCTTTCCCTTTAGTCGATGACTTTCGGAACCAGATACAGGCCGTTTTCGACCGCTGGTGCGATGGACTGATAGGCCTCGCGATGATTGGTTTCGGTCACGACGTCTGCACGCAGGCGCTGGCTCGCTTCCAATGGGTGGGCCAGCGGCTCGATACCGTCGGTATTGACCGCTTGCATTTCGTCGACCAGCCCGAGAATGCTGTTCAGGGCCGAAGTGATGTGTGGAAGATCGGCATCATTGAGGCCAAGGCAGGCCAAATGAGCGATTTTTTCCACGTCGGAGCGTTCAAGCGCCATGGGATTCTCCAGTGGAAAACAGAACGGACGGCGTCCGTGTGTTAGATTGTCGGAACACTACCGCATTTCTACGGTCTCAAGGCCGCGATTGTGGGGCTTGGTGCACAGAAAAGCCGCCAATTTAACATATTGGCGCCTTGCCCAAAATCCCTGTCGTTGTTAGAGTTTGCCGCACTTTTTTACCCACGCGTTGCCTAGGGTCCCTTTCCCATGTTCAAGAAACTGCGTGGCATGTTTTCCAGCGATCTCTCCATTGACCTGGGCACTGCCAACACCCTTATTTACGTGCGCGAGCGCGGTATCGTCCTGAATGAGCCCTCCGTTGTGGCTATTCGGACACACGGTAACCAGAAAAGTGTCGTTGCTGTCGGCACCGAGGCCAAGCGCATGCTCGGCCGTACGCCGGGCAACATTGCTGCCATTCGTCCGATGAAGGACGGTGTGATCGCCGACTTCAGCGTCTGCGAAAAAATGTTGCAGTACTTTATCAACAAGGTTCACGAAAACAGCTTTCTGCAGCCTAGCCCTCGTGTGCTGATCTGCGTTCCGTGCAAATCCACCCAGGTTGAGCGTCGTGCCATCCGTGAATCGGCCCTTGGCGCCGGTGCCCGTGAAGTGTTCCTGATTGAAGAGCCAATGGCTGCTGCAATCGGTGCCGGCCTGCCAGTTGAAGAAGCTCGCGGTTCGATGGTTGTCGATATCGGTGGCGGTACCACTGAAATCGCGCTGATCTCCCTGAACGGTGTGGTTTACGCTGAATCCGTACGGGTTGGCGGCGACCGCTTCGACGAAGCGATTATCACCTACGTGCGTCGCAACTACGGCAGCCTGATCGGCGAATCCACCGCCGAGCGCATCAAACAGGAAATCGGTACGGCCTACCCGGGCGGCGAAGTCCGTGAAGTCGACGTTCGTGGCCGTAACCTGGCCGAAGGCGTTCCACGCGCATTCACCCTGAACTCCAATGAAGTGCTGGAAGCTCTGCAAGAGTCCCTGGCCACCATCGTTCAGGCTGTGAAAAGTGCGCTGGAGCAATCGCCTCCGGAGTTGGCGTCGGATATCGCTGAGCGTGGTCTGGTACTGACCGGTGGTGGCGCCTTGCTGCGCGACCTCGACAAGTTGCTGGCCCAGGAAACCGGTCTGCCGGTGATCGTCGCCGAAGACCCGCTGACCTGCGTTGCTCGTGGCGGTGGCCGTGCATTGGAAATGATGGATAAACACACCATGGATCTGCTTTCCAGCGAATAAGTCGCCGGATCGCCTCTATGCTGTTGAGCGCGCAGGCAGCACTTTGCAGTGCTGCCTGTTGGCGTTTATCTTCTGTCAGTCTGCATCCAGGCCGGTTTGATGCCGTATGAATAAAGAGAACATTTGCCTGGGAGGAGCGGCTTATTAAACCGCTTTTCACCAAAGGCCCCTCACTGGGCGTGCGCTTGTTGGTGCTGGCCGTGCTATCGGTCGCGCTGATGGTGGTCGATGCCCGCTTCACACTGCTCAAGCCAGTGCGTAGCCAAATGTCGCTGGTGCTGATGCAGTCTTACTGGATCACCGACCTGCCGCAGCGGCTATGGCAGGGTGTGGCCAGCCAATTTGGCAGCCGGACCGAACTGGTCGCCGAAAACGAAAAACTCAAAACCGAAAACCTGCTGTTGCAGGGCCGCATGCAAAAGCTGGCCGCCCTCACCGAGCAGAACGTTCGGCTGCGCGAGTTGCTCAACTCTTCCGCGCTGGTCAACGAAAAGGTCGAAGTGGCCGAGTTGATCGGCATGGACCCGAACCCCTTTACCCATCGCATCATCATCAATAAAGGTGAGCGCGACGGTGTGGTCCTTGGTCAGCCGGTACTCGATGCCCGCGGCCTGATGGGGCAGGTGGTGGAGTTGATGCCGTATACCTCCCGCGTACTGTTGCTGACTGACACCACTCACAGCATTCCGGTGCAGGTGAACCGAAACGGTCTGCGGGCGATTGCCAGCGGCACCGGTAACCCGGAACGCCTTGAGCTGCGTCACGTGGCCGATACCGCCGACATTAAAGAAGGCGATCTGCTGGTCAGCTCCGGCCTGGGCCAGCGTTTCCCGGCGGGTTACCCGGTGGCGACGGTCAGGGAAGTGATCCACGATTCCGGTCAGCCATTTGCCATCGTCCGTGCGGTGCCGACTGCGGCGTTGAACCGCAGTCGTTATCTGTTGTTGGTGTTCACTGACGGTCGCACAGCCGAGGAGCGTGCCAACGAAGCCGCCCAGGCTCAGGAAGCTCTGGACCAGCACGGCGGTGGGCCGATCATTCCAGCGACCGTGCCGAAACCGGCCGTATCGGTGATACCGGCGGCTGTCGCTGCTCCGGCGGCTGTACCTGCTGCACCTGCTGCCGCGACCCCGGTAAAACCTGCCGCTGCCCATGCTGTCAGCAAGCCACCCGCGTCGTCACCCGCCGCCAAACCACCGGTGGCCCAACCTGCTGCCGTGAAGCCTGCTGCCAAACCGCCTGTCTCCGCGCCGGCCACCACTGGGGGAAGAGAATAATGGGCGGTACTACTTCATCCCGAAATGGCTGGATGGTCTGGTTGACCTTCGCCATCGGCATGCTGCTCAGCGTCTCGCCGCTGCCGCAATTCATGGAAATCCTGCGTCCTCTTTGGCTGGCCTTGCTGTTGGCCTTTTGGGCGTTGGCCCTGCCGCAGAAAGTCGGCATGGTGACCGCCTGGTGCCTGGGGCTGGCCGAAGACGTGCTGTATGGCACGTTGCTGGGTCAGAACGCGTTGATCCTCACACTCATTACGTTCCTGGTGCTGTCATTGCAACAGCGCCTGCGCATGTTCCCGATGTGGCAACAGAGCCTGGTGATCCTGGTGATCTTCGGCCTCGCCCAACTGGTTCAGTTGTGGCTGAGCGCCCTGACCGGCAATCGCCAGCCGACCCTGGCGCTGGTGTTGCCGGCACTGGTCAGCGCGTTGCTCTGGCCCTGGATCAGCTACGGTTTGCGCGGTTTGCGTCGACGCTACAAAATCAATTAATTCGGTCAGGCATGTGCTCGCACCGGTGCCCTGTCTCGACAAAAAGGAACAGTATTTGTGAGACAGGGCACTAGACAGGGAGATGTCTCGATGAAACAGCTGTACCTCGCCTCAGGCTCGCCACGTCGGCGTGAACTGCTCACGCAGATCGGCGTGTCGTTCTCCGTCATCAGCGCGGACATCGATGAAACCCCTTTATCTGAAGAGTCCCCATCGGCCTATGTCGAGCGTCTGGCGCGCGGCAAGGCCGAGGCCGGGCACGAGACGATCGTGTCCGATGCGGATTTCTGCGTACTGGGTGCCGACACCGCCGTGGTGCTGGACGGGAAAATTCTCGGCAAGCCGGTGGACGAAGCCGACGCATGCGCCATGCTTATGCTGCTGTCCGGGTGTGAACATGAAGTGCTGACCGCGATTGCGGTGCGCGATGGCTCGCGCTGCGAGTCTATGGTGGTGCGTAGCCTGGTGCGTTTTCGCAACATCGACCGCGACGAAGCGGCGGCCTACTGGGCCAGCGGCGAACCCCGGGACAAGGCCGGCGGCTATGGGATTCAAGGGTTGGGCGCGGTGTTCGTCGCCGGGCTCAATGGCAGCTACTCGGCGGTGGTCGGATTGCCGCTGTGCGAAACCGCAGAATTACTCGGCCATTTCGGCATACCCTGTTGGCAAACCCTTAACGCGCGCTGAGCGTCGTACTGACAAGATGCGGCCATTATCGTGAACATGCCTGAACGAGACCCTGCCATGAGTGAAGAGATCCTGATCAACATCACGCCGATGGAATCGCGTGTGGCGGTGGTCGAAAACGGTGTCCTGCAAGAGGTCCATGTCGAGCGCACGCAAAAGCGCGGGATCGTCGGCAACATCTATAAAGGCAAGGTCGTGCGGGTATTGCCGGGCATGCAGGCAGCCTTCGTCGATATCGGACTGGACCGCGCCGCGTTCATTCATGCCTCGGAAATTTCCCTGCGCGAAGGCCCTGCGGTGGAGAGCATCAGCGCGCTTGTTCATGAAGGTCAGAGCCTGGTGGTACAAGTCACCAAGGACCCGATCGGCTCCAAAGGCGCACGCCTGACGACACAACTGTCGATTCCGTCGCGCTATCTGGTGTACATGCCGCGCACCGCCCACGTCGGCATTTCCCTGAAGATCGAGGACGAAGCCGAGCGCGAACGCCTCAAGCAAGTGGTCACCGACTGCGTGGCCAAAGAAGGCATCAAGGAAGCCGGCGGTTTTATTCTGCGTACCGCTGCCGAAGGGGCCGGGGCCGATGAAATCCTCATGGACATCCGCTACCTGCGCAGGCTCTGGGACCAGATCAACGAACAGATCAAGACCATCAACGCGCCGAGCGTGATTTACGAAGATCTCGGCCTGGCGTTGCGGACCTTGCGTGACCTGGTGAGCCCGAAGATCGAAAAGATCCGCATCGACTCCCGGGAGACCTTCCAGAAAACCACGCAGTTCGTCGCTGAACTGATGCCGGAAATCGCCGACCGTCTGGAGCATTACCCCGGCGAACGGCCGATCTTCGACCTGTACGGTGTCGAAGACGAAATCCAGAAAGCCCTGGAACGCAAAGTGCCGCTCAAGTCCGGCGGCTATCTGGTGGTTGATCCGGCGGAAGCCATGAGCACCATCGACGTCAATACCGGGGCTTTTGTCGGTCATCGCAACCTCGAAGAAACCATCTTCAAGACCAACCTCGAAGCCGCCACCGCCATTGCCCGTCAGTTGCGCCTGCGTAACCTGGGCGGGATCATCATCATCGACTTCATCGACATGGAAGATGAAGAACATCAGCGTCAGGTGTTGCGCACGCTCGAGAAGCAACTGGAACGCGATCACGCCAAGACCAACATCATCGGCATTACCGAGTTGGGCCTGGTGCAGATGACCCGCAAGCGCACCCGCGAAAGTCTTGAGCAAGTGCTGTGCGAACCGTGCAGCAGCTGCCAGGGTCGCGGCAAACTCAAGACTCCGGAAACCGTGTGCTACGAGATCTTCCGCGAAATCCTGCGTGAGGCTCGGGCCTATCAGGCTGAAGGCTATCGGGTGCTGGCGAATCAGAAAGTGGTCGACCGCTTGCTCGATGAAGAGTCAGGCAACGTCGCCGAGCTCGAAGGCTTTATCGGACGCACCATTCGGTTCCAGGTGGAAACCATGTATTCCCAGGAACAATACGACGTGGTGTTGCTCTGAATCGTTGTGTTTCATCTTCACTAGAACGGCTGGCCTCAGCTTTTTGCAGTATTTTTGCCATGGGAGCCAACTGACATGGACCGTCTGACACGCATTTTGGCCGCACTGACCCGCTGGGGCCTGGGCCTGTGCGCGTTGGTTTTGGTGCTGATGGCGCTGTTCGTCAGCCTCGGCCGAGAGCTGACGCCGCTGGTGGCCGAGTACCGTGCCGACGTCGAAGACAAAGCCAGCGATGCCTTGGGCATGCCCCTGCAGATCGGCAAGCTGGAAGGCAACTGGAGCGGTTTCGCCCCGGTTCTTTTGGCCCATGACGTGATGGTTGGCGCGGGTTCCAATGCCTTGCGCCTGGATCAGGTGCGCGCGGTGCCGGATCTCTGGGCCAGCCTGCTGGCGCGCGAAGTGCGCATCGCACATCTGGAACTCAACGGCCTGAAGATCAGCCTCAAGGAAGGTGAGGACGGTCATTGGGCGCTGGAAGGTTTGCCGGTGCAGCAGGACCAGCCGCTGGACCCGGAACAACTGCTCAATCGCATGCAGATGGTCCAACAACTGTCGGTGCTCGACAGCCAGATCACCTTGCAGCCGTTGGGGGAGTCGCCGCTGACCCTGACCTACGTTGGCCTGAATCTGAAAACCGGTCCATCCCGCCAGCGGCTCGATGCCCGTCTGACCCTGCCCGACGGCCAGCCGGTGGCGGTGAGCCTGCGCACCCGTTTGCGTGCAACCCAATGGAAGGACGGCGAAGCGGACGCTTACCTGAGCCTGCCGCAAAGCGATTGGTCGAAATGGTTGCCCGAGCGCCTGACCCAGCAATGGAATTTTTCCGAGATCAAGGCTGGTGGCGAGTTCTGGATTAACTGGAGCAAGGGCACCGTGCAACGCGCCGCGATTCGTTTGAACGCGCCGCAACTCAAGGGCGCCTATGCCGAACGCAAGCCGATCCAGATCAATAATCTGGCGCTGAACGGGTATTTCCAGCGCAGTTCCACAGGCGTTCTGGTGACCCTGGATTCCCTGGCCATGAACCTGGGTGACACCCGCTGGGAATCGAAACTGCAATTTCAACAAACTGCCGCGACAGACAAGGCGCCAGAGCTCTTGCATCTGCAAGCCAACCGTCTCGATCTCACACCGCTCACTCCGCTGCTGAACGCATTGGGACCACTGCCCGAAGGGATAGCCACGGCGGTCGAGCGGCTCAAGGTCACCGGAGTCTTGCGCAATGTGCTGATCGACTTTCGCCCAGCCGCTACCGATGACACTAAATTCAGCTTTGCCGCCAACCTGGAAAAAGTCGGCTTCGACGCTTATCGCGGTGCACCAGCGGTGCGAAATGTCAGCGGCAGCATCAGCGGCGACCTCGGGCAGGGCGAGCTGCGCATGGACAGCAAGGATTTCTCCCTGCATCTGGACCCGATTTTCGCCAAGCCATGGCAATACATTCAGGCCAACGCCCGGTTGACCTGGAAACTCGACAAAGAAGCTTTCACCCTGATCGCACCGTACCTGAAGGTGCTGGGCGAAGAGGGCAAGATTGCCGGCGACTTCCTGATCCGCCTGCATTTCGATCACACTCAGGAAGATTACATGGACCTGCGGGTCGGCCTGGTCGACGGCGACGGTCGCTACACCGCCAAGTACCTGCCGACGGTTCTCAGCCCGGGGTTGGACGAATGGCTGCGCACCGCGATTCTCAAAGGCGCGGTGGATGAAGGCTTCTTCCAGTATCAAGGTTCGCTGAACCACGGCGCCGCCGAAACCGCTCGCAGCATCAGCCTGTTTTTCAAGGTCCACGATGCCGAGTTGGCATTCCAGCCTGGCTGGCCGCATGTCAGCAAGGTCAGCGGCGATGTGTTCATCGAAGACAACGGCGTGCGGATACTCGCGAGCGAGGGCCAATTGCTCGACACTCAGGTCCGTGACGTCTACGTCAATATTCCCCGTGTGCCTGCCGGGCAGAGCACTCATTTGTTCCTCGATGGCGCGTTCGCTGGGGGGTTGGGCGATGGCCTGAAGATTTTGCAGCAAGCGCCAATCGGCACCGCCGAGACGTTCGCTGGCTGGGAAGGCGAGGGCGATCTGCAAGGCAAGCTCAAACTCGATATCCCGCTGGTCAAAGGCGAGCAGCCGAAAATCCTCGTCGACTTCAAGACAGCCAAGGCCCGTTTGAAGCTCAGTGAGCCCACCCTGGAACTGACACAACTCAAGGGTGATTTTCGTTTCGACAGCACCAAGGGGCTGAGCGGGCAAAAGATTACGGCGCGCGCCTTCGACAAGCCGGTGACCGCACAGATATTCGCTGAAGGCAGCCCGGGTAAGCTCAACACTCGGGTCGCGGCGACGAGTGAGGTCGAGGTCAAAAAACTGACTGAATGGCTGAATGTCACTCAGCCATTGCCGGTAACGGGGACGATCCCTTATCAGCTGCAACTGAACCTTGATGGCGCCGACAGTCAATTGATGGTCAGCTCCAATCTCAAAGGCGTGGCGGTGGATTTGCCAGCACCGTTCGGCATGGCGGCCGATGTCGGGCGCGACACCGTGTTCCGCATGACCCTGCAAGGGCCGGAGCGGCGTTACTGGGCCACCTATGGTGAACTGGCGAATTTCACGTTTGCGGCACCGGCCGGCAATTTCACCGACGGTCGCGGCGAGTTGTTTCTCGGTGGCGGCAGTGCCGTGTTGCCCGGCGCCAAAGGCTTGCGCGTGCGTGGGGTACTGTCCGAGCTGGATGTCGCCCCTTGGCAGGATCTGCTGACCAAATACGCTGGCCAGGATCCTGGCGGCAGTGCCAAACAGTTGCTCAGTGGCGCGGATTTGAAGGTTGGAAAACTCACTGGTTTCGGCACCACCCTCGATCAGGCGTCGGTGCAGTTGACGCGTAAACCGACCGCGTGGGCCTTGCAACTCGACAGTCAGCAGGCCAAGGGCAGCGTGGGAATTGCCGATGCGAAAGCCGCACCGATTGCGGTCAATCTGCAATATGTACGTTTGCCGGCACGAGACCCTACCGCGCTGGCTGACGAGAATTCGCCGGACCCGCTGGCCACCGTGGACCCGACGAAGATCCCGGCGCTGGATGTCACCATCAATCAGCTGTTTCAGGGGCAGGATCTGGTGGGCGCCTGGCATTTGAAAGTCCGGCCGACCGCCAAGGGCGTCGCCTTCAATGCCCTTGATCTGGGCCTCAAGGGCATTCTCTTGCGCGGCAGCGGTGGCTGGGAAGGCGTGCCGGGTAACTCCAGCAGTTGGTACAAGGGCCGAGTCAGTGGCAAGAACCTTGCCGACGTGCTCAAGGGTTGGGGTTTTGCACCGAGCGTCACCAGCGAAGAGTTTCACATGGACGTCGACGGTCGCTGGCCTGGCTCACCGGCGTGGCTGGCGACCAAACGCTTCTCCGGCAGCCTTGATGCGTCGCTGAATAAAGGTCAGTTCATTGAAGTCGAGGGCGGGGCTCAGGCGCTGCGGGTATTTGGCCTGCTCAACTTCAACTCCATTGGCCGCCGCTTGCGCCTGGACTTTTCCGACCTGTTCGGCAAAGGCTTGAGCTATGACCGGGTCAAAGGCTTGCTGGTTGCCAGTAACGGCGTCTACGTGACCCGTGAACCCATTCTGCTGACCGGGCCGTCGAGCAATGTGGAGCTCAATGGCACGCTGGACCTGGTGGGTGATCAGATCGATGCCAAGTTGTTGGTGACTTTACCGGTGACCAACAATCTGCCGATTGCCGCGCTGATCGTCGGTGCACCGGCCGTCGGCGGGGCGCTGTTCCTGATCGACAAGCTGATCGGTGACCGCGTGGCGCGCTATGCCAGCGTCAAATACACCGTCAAAGGCCCATGGAAAGAACCGAAAATCACCTTCGACAAGCCTTTTTGAATTCTTTTGAAAAAGAACTCTTTGAGCCTATGGAGTAGCATGTCCGTACGTTCGAATGCACCGACGCTAATCCCTGTAGGAGCGAGGCTTGCCCGCGAACCGACGCACCGCTGTGCGTCAGGAAAGACGCCTTCGCGGGCAAGTCGGACCGCCGCACCGCTCGCTCCTACAGGTCATGTGTTGTTTTGAGTAAGGAAATGGCCATGTCTGTAGCGGTGATTCAAATGGTCAGCCAGAGCGACGTGCTGGCCAATCTGGTCCAGGCTCGTCGTCTGCTCGAGCAGGCGGCGACCAGTGGCGCGCGGCTAGCCGTGCTGCCGGAAAACTTCGCTGCCATGGGCCGTCGCGACATTGCCGACATCGGCCGCGCCGAAGCCTTGGGCGAAGGCCCGATCCTGCCGTGGTTGAAACAGACCGCCCGCGACCTCAAGTTATGGATAGTGGCCGGCACATTGCCGTTGCCGCCGGTGGACCAACCGACGGCCAAAGTGCATGCATGCTCGTTGCTGGTGGATGATCAGGGCGAGACTGTGGCGCGGTACGACAAGCTGCACCTGTTCGACGTGGACGTGGCGGACAATCGCGGGCGTTATCGCGAATCCGATGACTATGCTTATGGCAGTGGTGTGGTGGTTGCCGACACACCGGTGGGCCGGGTCGGGCTGACGGTTTGTTACGACCTGCGTTTCCCGGAGCTGTACAGCGAATTGCGTGCGGCCGGCGCGGAGTTGATTACTGCACCGTCGGCCTTTACCGCGGTGACCGGCGCGGCCCATTGGGACGTGCTGATTCGCGCGCGGGCTATCGAGACTCAGTGTTATGTGCTCGCGGCCGCCCAGGGTGGGACGCATCCGGGGCCACGAGAAACCTTTGGTCACGCCGCCATTGTCGACCCATGGGGACGTGTGCTGGCGCAACAGGATCAAGGCGAGGCCGTGCTGCTGGCCCAACGCGACAGCAGCGAACAGGCGTCCATCAGGGCGCGGATGCCGGTGTCCACTCACCGGCGCTTTTTCTCGCAGGGCGCCCAGCGACCTGCATCAGAACGACGAATTTAAGGCGTAAAGCATATGAGCGAGTTGTTGTCCTCCGTCAGTGAACACCTCCTGGCGCCCGGCGGCGTAACGATCGAGAGCCTGCAAGGTGTGCTCGGCGATCTGGCCGGCCCGGGCATCGATGCCGCCGACCTGTATTTCCAGGGGCAGATTTCCGAGTCTTGGGCACTGGAAGACGGGATCGTCAAGGAAGGCAGCTTTAACCTCGACCAGGGTGTCGGCGTGCGGGCACAATCGGGTGAAAAAACCGGTTTCGCCTACAGCAATGCGATCACCCTCGAAGCATTGGGCGCGGCTGCCCGTGCGGCCCGTTCGATCTCCCGGGCCGGGCAGAACGGCACTGTGCAGGCATTCACCACCCAGGATGTCGCCCAATTGTACGGGCCGGACAACCCGCTGGAAGTGATGACCCGTGCCGAGAAAGTAGAGTTGCTCAAGCGTATCGATGTGGCAACCCGTGCCCTCGACCCGCGTATCCAGCAAGTCACCGTGAGCATGGCCGGGGTCTGGGAACGGATTTTGATTGCTTCCACCGACGGTGGGCTGGCGGCGGATGTGCGGCCGCTCGTGCGTTTCAACGTCAGCGTGATCGTCGAGCAGAATGGCCGTCGTGAGCGTGGCGGTCATGGCGGTGGCGGTCGTACCGATTACCGCTATTTCCTCAGCGACGACCGCGCCATGGGCTATGCCCGCGAAGCGTTGCGTCAGGCGCTGGTGAATCTGGAAGCGATCCCGGCCCCGGCTGGTACGTTGCCGGTGGTGTTGGGTTCCGGCTGGTCCGGCGTGTTGCTGCACGAAGCTGTCGGTCATGGCCTGGAAGGCGACTTCAACCGCAAGGGCAGTTCGGCCTACAGCGGGCGCATGGGCGAGATGGTTGCATCGAAGCTCTGCACCATCGTCGATGACGGCACCCTCGCCGGGCGCCGTGGTTCGCTGAGCGTCGACGACGAAGGCACCCCGACCGAGTGCACCACGCTGATCGAAAACGGTGTGCTCAAAGGTTATATGCAGGACAAGCTTAATGCGCGCCTGATGGGCGTGGCCCGCACCGGTAACGGTCGTCGCGAATCCTACGCGCACCTGCCAATGCCGCGCATGACCAACACCTACATGCTGGCGGGCGAAAGCGATCCGGCGGAAATCATCGCCTCGGTGAAGCGCGGCATCTACTGCGCCAACCTCGGCGGCGGTCAGGTGGACATCACCAGCGGTAAGTTTGTGTTCTCCACCAGCGAGGCGTACCTGATCGAAGACGGCAAGATTACTGCCCCGGTCAAAGGTGCGACGTTGATCGGCAACGGGCCGGAAGCCATGAGCAAGGTGTCGATGGTCGGTAACGATCTGGCGCTGGACAGCGGTGTGGGGACGTGTGGCAAGGATGGGCAGTCGGTGCCGGTGGGTGTCGGCCAGCCAACGCTGAAAATCGATGCGATCACTGTGGGTGGCACAGGATCATAAGGGATGGAGCTTCGGGTGAGTTGCGAGGCAACCCACCCGATTCGAGCTTTAACGCAAACCGCGTTGAGTCTCGTCCAGCTCACGGATGTACTTGAAGATTTTACGGCTCGAGGCCGGTGGCTTATTGGTCGCCAGTTCGTGCTGGGCCTGACGGATCAGGGAGCGCAATTGCTGACGATCAGCTTCCGGGTAGTCGAGCACGAACTTCTCCAGGACTGCATCGTCGCCCGCGATCAAGCGATCGCGCCAGCGTTCCAGGCCATGGAAACGTTCGTTGTACTGCCGAGTGGAGGCATCCAGTTGATCGAGCAGAGTCAGAATGGCGTCAGTGTCCTGATCGCGCATCAGTTTGCCGATGAACATAAGGTGCCGTTTACGCGCGATATTCGCGGTGTGCTTGGGCGCATCGGCCAGGGCCCGGCGCATAGCGTCGGTCAACGGCAGTTTTGCCAGCAAGTCAGGCTTGAGTGTTGTAAGGCGCTCGCCAAGGTCAACCAGAGCATGCAGCTCGCGTTTAACCTGGGATTTGCTTTTTTCTCCCGTATCGAGGGAGTCGTCGTAAGAATCAACCATGGTGGCCGTCCGCAAAGAAACGCCGCCATGATAACCAGTCGGGGGCCGCTTGTCCGGCCCGGTCGCTCGAAGGCCCCAGCCGAAAGCAGAATTTGAGTGGAGAACAGCATGAGTGCAGTTGAAAGCGTCGGCCCACAAGCGTTGCCGGCACTGCAAGAACAAGTCGAGCAGATCATCGCTGAAGCCAAGCGCCAGGGCGCCAGTGCCTGTGAAGTGGCCGTGTCGCTGGAGCAGGGCTTGTCGACCACGGTGCGTCAGCGGGAAGTCGAAACCGTTGAGTTCAATCGCGATCAGGGCTTTGGCATCACCTTGTATGTGGGGCAGCGCAAAGGCTCGGCCAGCACCTCGGCCAGCGGTTCGGAAGCGATTCGAGAAACCGTCGCCGCCGCGCTGGCCATTGCCAAGCACACCTCCGAAGACGAAGCCTCGGGCCTGGCGGATGCCGCGTTGATGGCCAAGGATCTGCAGGATTTCGACCTGTTCCACCAATGGAATATCAACCCGGAGCAAGCGATCGAGCAGGCCCTGGCCTGTGAAGCAGCGGCGTTTGCCGCCGACAGTCGGATCAAGAATGCCGACGGCACCACCCTCAGCACTCACCAGGGCTGCCGGGTTTACGGCAACAGCCACGGTTTTATCGGTGGTTACGCGTCGACTCGTCACAGCCTCAGCTGCGTGATGATCGCCGAAGCCGATGGCCAGATGCAGCGCGATTACTGGTACGACGTGAACCGTCAGGGCAATTTGCTGGCCTCTCCGGAGAGCATCGGTCAGCGTGCCGCGCAACGGGCGGCGAGCCGTCTGGGCGCGCGTCCGGTGCCGACCTGCGAAGTGCCGGTGCTGTTTTCCGCGGAACTGGCCGGTGGCTTGTTCGGCAGTTTCCTGTCGGCGATTTCCGGTGGCAGTCTGTACCGCAAATCCTCGTTCCTCGAAGGCACCCTGGGGCAGAAGCTTTTCCCGGAATGGCTGACCATCGATGAGCGTCCGCACCTGATGCGCGCCCTGGGCAGTTCGGCCTTCGACGGCGATGGCCTGGCGACCTACGCCAAGCCGTTCGTGGAGAAGGGCGAGTTGGTGTCCTACATACTCGGCACCTACTCCGGCCGTAAGCTCGGCATGCCGAGCACCGCCAACGCCGGCGGCGTGCACAACCTGTTCGTCACCCACGGCGACGAAGATCAGGCAGCCTTGCTGCGCCGCATGGGCCGTGGTCTGCTGGTCACCGAACTGATGGGGCAGGGCCTGAACATGGTCACTGGCGATTACTCCCGTGGCGCGGCGGGTTACTGGGTCGAGAACGGCGAAATCCAGTTCGCGGTCCAGGAAGTGACCATCGCCGGCAACATGCGCGACATGTTCAAGCAGATCATTGCGGTCGGTAATGACCTGGAATTGCGCAGCAACATTCGCACCGGGTCGGTGTTGATCGAACGGATGACGGTGGCGGGTAGCTAAGCCTCCGATCGCGGCACAAAAAGGCGCGCCACCCCATTGGGTGGCGCGCCTTTTTTATTGGTCGCAACACAGATTCTGTGGGAGCGGGCTTGCCCGCGATAGCGTCATTTCAGTCGACATCGATGTTGAATCTTCTATCGTCATCGCGGGCAAGCCCGCTCCCACAAGGATCTCTGTGTTTCGCCGTGCTTGTTTTGGTTCTCATTATCATATAATAATAAATCGCATTACCGAATGAGCCCGGATCATGAGTTCTGCCTTGCACGAGCAGCCTTACCTCGAAAGCTGGCGCTGGATGAGTCGCCAAATCCGTTGCGCCATGGACCCTGACGAGCCGCGCCTGATTGAACATTACCTGGCCGAAGGCCGGTATCTGGCGTGTTGCACGGCCACCTCACCCTGGACCATCGCTGAAACCTCTTTCCGTTTGCTGCTCGATACCGCCGTCGATGTCGCGCTGCCCTGGCACTGGCGCAGCTTGTGTCTCGACCAGGCCTGGCGGCCACTACGCGATCTCGAACGGCAATCACTCTGCAAATGCCGCCTCAAACGTTGGCAAAGCTACGCGTGGCAATTGGCGACCTGCGAGTTGCTGCCCTCGATTCCTCTCATAGAACTGGTGCAAGGATCTCCTGATGAATAACACACGTATCGAACGCGACAGCATGGGCGAGTTAAATGTCCCGATTGATGCTTTGTACGGCGCGCAAACCCAGCGCGCAGTGGATAACTTTCCGATCAGCGGCAAACCGATGCCCGTGCAGTTCATCCGGGCGCTGATTCTGGCCAAGGCCGCAGCCGCCCGAGCCAACGTCGAGCTCAAGCAGATCAGCGAATCCCAGGGCAAGGCGATCGTCGACGCCGCTCAAGGCCTGCTTGAAGGCGACTTCATGCAGCACTTCCCGGTGGATATCTTCCAGACCGGATCCGGCACCAGTTCCAACATGAACGCCAACGAAGTGATCGCCACCTTGGCTAGCCGCTTGTTGGGCGAACCGGTCAATCCCAACGATCACGTCAATTGCGGCCAAAGCAGCAACGACATCATCCCGACCACCATCCATGTCAGCGCCGCATTGAGCTTGCATGAGCAATTGCTGCCGGCGCTGGTGCATCTGGTGCAGGTGATTGAGCACAAGGCCGAGCAGGTTCATCCGTTCGTCAAAACCGGGCGTACCCATTTGATGGACGCCATGCCCGTGCGCATGAGTCAGGTGCTCAATGGTTGGGCGCAACAGCTCAACGCCAATATCGGTCACCTGCAGGATTTGCTGCCAAGCCTGCAATCCCTGGCCCAGGGCGGCACGGCGGTAGGTACCGGGATCAATGCCCATCCAGAGTTTGCGGCGCGTTTCAGCCAGCAACTCAGCCAACTGACCCAGGTGCAGTTCACGCCGGGTAAGGACCTGTTTGCGCTGATCGGCTCGCAGGACACGGCGGTCAGCGTTTCAGGGCAGCTCAAGGCCACAGCGGTTTCCTTGATGAAAATCGCCAACGACCTGCGCTGGATGAATTCCGGCCCATTGGCCGGGCTCGGTGAAATCGAACTCGAAGCCTTGCAGCCCGGCTCGTCGATCATGCCCGGCAAGGTTAATCCGGTGATCCCGGAAGCCACCGCGATGGTCGCCGCTCAGGTAATTGGCAACGACACGGTGATCACCGTCGCCGGTCAGTCGGGCAATTTCGAGCTGAACGTCATGCTGCCGATCATCGCCCAGAACCTGCTGAGCAGTATCGAGTTGCTGGCCAACGCCAGCCGACTGCTGGGCGACAAGGCTATTGCCAGCTTCAAGGTCAACGAGGCCCGACTCAAGGAAGCGCTGTCGCGCAATCCGATTTTGGTCACTGCACTCAACCCGATCATTGGTTACCAAAAAGCCGCTGAGATTGCCAAAAAGGCTTATCAGCAGGGCCGGCCGGTGATCGATGTCGCCCTGGAACACACCGACTTGACGCGCAGCCAACTGGAAGAATTGCTCAACCCAGAGAAGCTCACCGCAGGCGGCGTGTAATCACTGTTACCGCTTTGGAGGCTCACCATGGAGCACTGGAAACGCACGATCGAAAGAGCAAATCGCTGTTTCATGCTGGGCGAGCTGGTCGATGCCCGCGAGGCTTACTTGCAGGCATTGGCCCTGGCTCAGGTGTTGTTCGAGCGCTGGGCCGATGCCGACGAAGCGGTGGCGGCTTGCGTGATTTCCCACCATAACCTGGCGGACCTGCACTTGCGTCTGAACCAGCCGGAGGAGAGCGCCGAGTATTTGTGCGCGATCCATCAACGACTGTTGCAGACCATGCAGGACCCGCGACTGGCGCCGGCTTTGCGTGAAGCCGCGCTGCGCCAGAGCAGCAAAACCTATGTCGAACTGCTGAATTTCATCAGCGATCACGGCGAGTATCCGCGCACCCAGCGTTTGCTACATCGCGAGACGCCGCCCGTGCATCAGCCTGCGCCCTTACAACATGGAGTTCATTGAAATGGCTTTTACCTTGCCTGCCTTGCCGTACGCCTATGACGCCCTGGAACCGCACATCGATGCGCAGACTATGGAAATCCACTACACCAAACACCACCAGACCTACATCAACAACCTCAACGCCGCGGTCGAAGGCACTGAATTTGCCGAATGGCCCGTGGAAAAACTGGTGGCGGCGGTCCAGCAATTGCCGGAAAAGCTCCGTGCGGCGGTGATCAATCAGGGGGGCGGGCATGCCAACCATTCGTTGTTCTGGGAAGTCATGGCACCCAGCGGCGGTGGTCAGCCTGACGGTGCGTTGGCCAAGGCGATCGACGAACAACTGGGCGGTCTCGACAGCTTCAAGGAAGCCTTCACCAAAGCTGCGCTGACTCGTTTCGGCAGCGGTTGGGCCTGGTTGAGCGTGACTCCGCAAAAGACCTTGATCGTTGAAAGCAGCGGCAACCAGGACAGCCCATTGATGAACGGCAATACGCCGATTCTCGGTCTGGACGTCTGGGAGCACGCGTACTACCTGCGCTATCAGAACCGCCGTCCGGAATACATCAACGCGTTCTACAACGTGATCAATTGGCCCGAAGTCGCCGCGCGTTATCAGGCTGCGCTGGTTTAGGGGGCGTTCTCAACTAGTTTCCCCTGCGCGGAGGGGGAACTAGTTGAGAACGCCCCCTAAGTCTCTATAAAACAATCCAGGGCTGACTATGGGCACTGAAACACTGGCGGTCGGAAATGGACGGATGTTTCGTTACGCACTGGGATCGCTGTTACTGCTGGCGGGTATGACGTTATTGGCTGCTCAAGGGCTGAGCTGGCTGGACCTCGAACCGAAACTGCAGCGTGCCCTGCAAGGCGGGGCGATTTGCGCCTTGGGCACAGCTTTGGGCGCAGTGCCGGTGTTAGTGATTCGGCGGATGCCCCAGGCAGTCAGCGATACGCTGCTGGGTTTCGGAGCCGGGGTGATGCTCGCGGCGACGGCATTTTCGTTGATCGTGCCGGGCATTGCCGCGGCTGAAAACCTTGGGCTGACGCCTTGGGCGGCCAGTGGCCTGATCAGCTTTGGCATCATGCTGGGTGCATTCGGGTTGTTTCTGGTGGATCGCAAGGTGTCCGACGCTACACCTGAAATGCTCGTGGGGACACTGGAGCGATCGGTGATTGCACCGCGGATCTGGTTGTTTGTGTTCGCCATCATCGCCCACAACATCCCCGAAGGCATGGCGGTCGGCGTCTCGGCCGGGGGTGGCATGCCTGACGCCGACAGCCTGGCCATGGGTATCGCCTTGCAGGATGTGCCGGAAGGGCTGGTGATTGCGTTGGTGTTGGCCGGGGCAGGGATGTCGCGGGTCAAGGCGTTCCTGATCGGTGCTGCCTCAGGGGTGGTTGAGCCGGTCTTCGCATTGTTGTGCGCCTGGCTGGTGAGCCTGGCCGAACTGTTGTTGCCGTTGGGGCTGGCACTGGCGGCCGGTGCGATGCTGCTGGTGGTGACTCATGAAGTCATCCCCGAATCGCGCCGCCATGGTCACGACAAACTGGCCAGCCTTGGGCTGCTGATCGGGTTTTGTCTGATGATGGTGATGGATACCGCGTTGGCTTGAAAAACAGGATCAAAAGATCGCAGCCTCGTTTCACTCGGCAGCTCCTACAAGGATTGGCATACAGTAGGAGCTGTCGAGTGAAACGAGGCTGCGATCTTTTGACTTTTATTCGCCTTCGTCGAAGTAACGGTTGATCAAGTCTGTCAGCGCATCCAGCGCTTTTTGCTCATCTTCGCCTTCGGTATTGATATAGATTTTGGTGCCCTTGCCTGCAGCGAGCATCATCATTGCCATAATGCTTTTGCCATCGACCGTGGATTCCGGCGTGCGCCCTACCCGGATCGTGCAATCCTTGAACTCACCGGCGACCCCAACGAATTTTGCAGACGCGCGGGCATGCAGGCCCAGCTTGTTGATGATTTCGATTTCCAGAGCAGGCATCGCGATGTGAATCCTTTAGCTGAGGTCGCGGTGGCGAACCTGGACGTTCTTCAGGGTTTTTTGCAGGACCTGACCCAGACGTTCGGTCAGGTAGACAGAGCGGTGATGCCCGCCGGTGCAGCCAATGGCAATGGTGACATAGGCGCGGTTGCTGGCGGCAAAGCGGGGCAGCCATTTGAGCAGGTACGAGGAAATGTCCTGGAACATCTCTTCGACGTCAGGCTGTGCCGCCAGGTACTCGGCCACCGGTTGATCGAGCCCGGACTGTGCCCGTAGCTCCGGCTTCCAGTAAGGGTTGGGCAGACAGCGCACGTCGAATACCAGATCGGCGTCCACCGGCATGCCCCGCTTGAACCCGAAAGATTCCACCAGGAACGCAGTGCCCGGTTCCGGTTGATTCAGTAGGCGCAGCTTGATGGTATCGCGTAGCTGATACAGGTTCAGATTGGTGGTATTGACCTTGAGGTCGGCCAGATCGGCAATAGGCCCCAGCAGATTGGTTTCGTCCTGTATCGCCTCCGCCAATGAGCGATTGGCGCTGCTCAGCGGGTGACGACGGCGAGTTTCCGAAAAGCGTTTGAGCAAGGTTTCTTCGTCAGCGTCCAGGTACAGCACATCGCACTGGATATGCCGGCCGCGGACCTCTTCCAGCAATTCGGGGAACCGTGACAGGTGGCTTGGCAGGTTGCGCGCATCGATGGACACGGCCACCAGCGGTTGTGCCAGTTCGGTGTGAATCAGCGCGCGTTCGGCCAGTTCCGGCAGCAAGCCCGCAGGCAGGTTGTCGATGCAGTAGTAGCCGTTGTCCTCGAGAACATCGAGGGCGGTACTTTTACCTGAGCCGGAGCGGCCGCTGACGATGATCAGGCGCATGATTAGTGACCGTTCTGCTCGTCCAGGACAACCTGATACAACGCTTCGTTGCTCGGGGCGCTGCGCAGTTTTTCACGCACCTCCTTGCGATCCAGCATGCTGGCGATCTGGCGGAGCAATTCCAGGTGTGCATCGGTGGCGGCTTCCGGGACCAGCAGCACAAACAGCAGGTCAACCGGGGCGCCGTCAATGGCGTCGAAATCGATAGGGGCTTCCAGGTGCAGCAACGCACTGATTGGCGAGGTGCAGCCTTTGAGCCGGCAGTGGGGGATGGCGATGCCGTTGCCGAAACCGGTAGAACCGAGTTTCTCACGGGCAATCAGGGCCTCGAAGACGTCCTGCATTTCCAGATCCGGTACTTCGCGGTGGATAAGGTTGGCAATTTGCTCGAGGGCTTTCTTTTTACTGCCACCCGGCGCGTTCACTTGGGAACGGCCGGGGGTCAGGATGGTTTCTAGTCGGATCATGGATTGGGAGTGTTAACGACCGGTCGCGCCCTGGAGGAGGCTCTGGGTCTTTTCCTTATGCTTTTTAAGTTGGCGATCCAGCTTGTCGGTCAGCAGGTCGATGGCGGCATACATGTCCGTATGCTCGGCATTGGCGACCACTTCTCCGCCGGGAATATGCAGCGTGGCTTCGATCTTCTGCAGCAGTTTTTCGACGTTCATCGTGACTTGCACATTGGTGATCTTGTCGAAATGCCTCTCTAATCGGTCGAGTTTTTCGCCGATGTAGGTGCGCAGGGGTTCGGTCACTTCCAGTTGGTGTCCACTGATGTTGACTTGCATACAGCTTCTCCTTCGTTGCCAGTGCATAAAGCGGCAGGCAGAAATGCCTGCCACTGGAACGCTGTGGCGAGCCCGGCGGCTACATCAACCGCTTCCGTTCGCTGGAAGGCGCGATCCCCAGGGATTCGCGGTACTTGGCGACGGTGCGACGGGCTACCTGAATGCCTTGTGCCTCCAGTAAACCAGCGATCTTGCTGTCACTCAACGGCTTTTTCTGATTTTCCGCGGCAACCAGTTTTTTGATGATCGCGCGGATCGCCGTGGACGAGCATTCACCGCCTTCTGAGGTGCTGACGTGGCTGGAAAAAAAGTATTTCAGTTCATAGATGCCCCGTGGGGTATGCATGAATTTTTGCGTGGTCACCCGTGAAATCGTCGATTCATGCATGCCTACCGCTTCGGCGATGTCGTGCAGCACCAACGGCTTCATGGCTTCGTCACCATATTCCAGAAAGCCGCGTTGGTGCTCGACGATCTGGGTGGCGACTTTCATCAGGGTTTCATTGCGGCTTTGCAGGCTCTTGATGAACCAGCGAGCTTCCTGCAGCTGATTACGCATGAAGGTGTTGTCAGCGCTGGTATCGGCGCGGCGCACGAAACCGGCGTATTGGGCGTTGACCCGCAGGCGTGGCACCGATTCCTGATTCAGCTCCACCAGCCAGCGCTCGTTGTCCTTGCGCACGATCACATCGGGAACGACGTATTCGGCTTCGGTGGACTCGATTTGTGAGCCTGGGCGCGGGTTGAGGCTCTGGACCAATTCGATGACCTGACGCAGTTCATCTTCCTTGAGCTTCATGCGGCGCATCAACTGGCTGTAGTCGCGGCTGCCGAGCAAGTCGATGTAATCGGTGACCAGGCGCTTGGCCTCGGCCAGCCAAGGGGTCTTGGCGGGCAGCTGGCGCAGTTGCAGCAGCAGGCATTCACCGAGGTTGCGGGCGCCGATGCCAGCGGGTTCGAATTGCTGGATGCGGTGCAGGACGGCTTCGATTTCGTCTAGTTCGATGTCCAGTTCCGGGTCGAAGGCTTCGAGGATTTCCTCGAGGGTTTCGTCCAGGTAGCCCTGATTATTGATGCAGTCGATCAGGGTCACGGCGATCAGGCGATCGGTGTCGGACATCGGTGCCAGGTTCAGTTGCCAGAGCAAATGGCTTTGCAGGCTTTCGCCGACCGATGTGCGGGTGGTGAAATCCCACTCGTCGTCATCGTTGCTCGGCAGGCTGCTGGCGCTGGTCTGGTAGACATCTTCCCAGGCCGTGTCGACGGGCAGTTCGTTGGGAATGCGCTCGTTCCAGTCGCCTTCCTCAAGGTTATCCACCGTTGGGGCGGTTTCCTGGTAGGAGGGTTCCTGAATGTCGGCGTTGGGTTTCTGTTCGGCGCTATCGGCCAAGGGGTCGGCGTTATCGAAGTCGTCGCCTTCTTCCTGGCGTTCGAGCATCGGATTGGACTCCAGGGCCTCCTGGATTTCCTGTTGCAGGTCCAGGGTCGACAATTGGAGCAGGCGGATGGCCTGTTGCAGCTGCGGTGTCATCGTCAGCTGCTGGCCCATTCTCAAGA
Organism: Pseudomonas sp. GM102; assembly: GCF_000282555.1. NCBI lineage: Bacteria > Pseudomonadati > Pseudomonadota > Gammaproteobacteria > Pseudomonadales > Pseudomonadaceae > Pseudomonas > Pseudomonas sp. GM102. The sequence goes on from NZ_AKJB01000062.1 coordinate 42,146, forward strand.
CTAGCGATGGTTTCATGGCAGGGGCTTAACACCTTATTCGCCGGCGCACATGCGCCATCCACTACAGGGCGCCGAAGCGCCAAACATAAGCAAATTATATGCCTGAAACTGAAGTGTTTGCCTAGAGCGCTGTAACAATAAAAACTTATTGATTTTTTATTGACGTGCGCGCGCTCTCGGCGACCCGGGCCCCTCAGTGCTTACAGGCGGAACTCATGACCCAGATACACTTCCTTGACCAGTTCATTGGCCAGGATTGTGGCGGAGTCACCTTCAGCGATCAGTTGGCCATCGTTGACGATGTAGGCGGTTTCGCAGATATCCAGGGTTTCGCGGACGTTGTGGTCCGTGATCAGCACACCAATGCCTTTGGCCTTGAGGTGATGAATGATCTGCTTGATGTCGCCCACCGAAATCGGGTCCACACCGGCGAAGGGTTCGTCGAGGAGGATGAATTTCGGATTGGTGGCCAGTGCCCGGGCGATTTCCACGCGGCGGCGTTCACCACCGGACAGGCTCATGCCGAGGTTGTCGCGGATGTGGTGGATGTGAAATTCCTGCAGCAGGCTTTCCAGCTCTTTGCGGCGGCCGGCCTTGTCGAGTTCCTTGCGTGTCTCGAGGATGGCCATGATGTTGTCGGCCACCGACAGTTTGCGGAAGATCGACGCTTCTTGCGGAAGATAACCGATACCTGCCTTCGCACGACCGTGCATCGGCTGGTGGCTGACATCCAGGTCGTCGATCAGTACGCGACCCTGATCGGCCTGTACCAAGCCGACAATCATGTAGAAGCAGGTGGTTTTACCGGCGCCGTTAGGGCCAAGCAGGCCGACGATCTGACCGCTGTCGATGGACAGGCTGACATCGCGCACGACCTGACGGCTCTTGTAGCTCTTGGCCAGATGCTGAGCTTTCAGAGTTGCCATTACTGGGCCTTTTGCTCGTCGGTTTTCTTCTTCGGCTGGATCACCATGTCGATGCGAGGACGTGCCTCGGTGACCTTGTTACCCGTGGCGCGACCGGCACTCGCAAGTTTTTTCACCGTGTCGTAGACGATTTTCTCGCCTTGGGTGACGTTGTTGTCCTTATCGATGACTTTAGCGCGATCGATCAGCACGACGCGGTTTTGCGAGGCGTGGTACTGGATAGTTACGCCGTAGCCCTGAACCGGCTTGGTGTCGCCCGCCGTTTGCAGTTGCTCGAAGTAGGCGAGGTTGCCCACCGAAGTCACCACGTCGATGTCGCCGGTCGGGGTGCGGGTGATGGTCACGGTATTACCGGTGACCTTCATCGAGCCCTGGGTGATGATCACATCACCTTTATAGGTGGCAACGCCATTCTTGTCGTCCAGTTGGGCATCGTCGGCCTGAATGCGGATAGGCTGCTCTTGATCGTTCGGCAGAGCCCAGGCGCTCACGCTTCCCAGTGCTGCGCCCAGACTGAGCAAAATAGGGAGAGTTTTAACGAGCCTCATACTGTCCTCTTACGTTCGATAGCAGGTGTATCCTGCTTTCTTTCAAGTACGCTTTCATTCCGTTGCCTGTCGATACACCGCCAGCGCCGTCGATTCTAACGGGTTGATCGGTCTGCGCATATTGCTGCTGCGGGAACACGGTCATACGGGTGGTGGTAATCAGGGTTTTACGGTTTTTTTCGTCGAAACGGGTGATACGCACCGAATCGATCAGCTCGACCTGAGTGCCGTCCGGATTGACTTCGCCGCGCTCGCTCTGGACGTGCCAGGGGAATTCGGTGCCACGGAACATATTCAGGTCAGGATTGGTCAGCAACGTCACTTCGGTCGCTTTCAGGTGTTCCACCTTGTCCGACGTCATTTCGTATTGCAGTTTGCCGTCGGGCAGGAACTGCACGCTGTGGGCGTTGACGGCGTAATAGTCGATCGCGCTTTCATCGACCTTCACCACCGGTTTGTCGAGAAAGCGTTCCGGGCTGATGTTCCAGTAGCCGACCGCTGCAAAAATCGCTGCGATGCAACCGAACATCAGGATGTTGCGAATCTTTTTGCTCAGCATGATGGGCTCACAGGTACGCGGCGTTGGCCGCATCGAGGCGGCCCTGGGCTCGCAGGATCAATTCGCAGAATTCGCGAGCAGCACCCTCGCCGCCACGGGCCTGGGTGATGCCGTGGGCGTGTTCGCGTACGAAACTGGCGGCGCTGGCCACCGCCATGCCCAGGCCGACACGGCGAATCACCGGCAGGTCTGGCAGGTCGTCGCCAAGGTAGGCCACTTGTTCATAGCTCAGGTTGAGCTGGGCAAGAAGTTCGTCGAGCACCACCAGTTTGTCTTCGCGACCCTGATAAAGGTGTGGAATGCCGAGGTTCTTCGCGCGCCGTTCAACCACCGGGGTCTTACGGCCGCTGATGATAGCGGTCTGCACGCCGGCTGCCATCAACATCTTGATGCCCTGGCCGTCGAGGGTGTTGAAAGTCTTGAATTCGCTGCCGTCTTCGAGGAAGTACAGGCGCCCATCGGTCAGTACGCCGTCGACGTCGAATACCGCCAGTTTGATCTGTTTGCCGCGTTGCAGCAGGTCCATGCTCATTACATTACTCCCGCACGCAGCAAATCGTGCATGTTCAAGGCGCCGACCGGGCGGTCTTCGCTGTCGACCACTACCAGTGCGTTGATCTTGTGGTCTTCCATGATTTTCAGGGCCTCGGCGGCGAGCATCTCGGCGCGGGCGGTCTTGCCGTGGGCGGTCATCACTTCATCAATGGTCGTGCTGTGGATATCAATCGTGCGGTCCAGCGTGCGGCGCAGATCGCCGTCGGTGAAAATCCCGGCGAGCTTTCCATCCGTGCTCAGTACAACGGTCATGCCCAACCCCTTGCGGGTCATTTCCATCAAGGCATCCTTGAGCAACGTACCGCACATCACTTGCGGCAATTCGGTGCCGGCATGCATGACATTTTCCACTTTCAGCAACAAACGGCGGCCAAGGGCACCACCCGGGTGGGAAAAGGCAAAGTCTTCAGCGGTAAAGCCGCGAGCTTCAAGCAAGGCAACGGCTAGAGCGTCGCCCATGACCAGTGCCGCGGTGGTCGATGAGGTGGGTGCCAGGTTCAGTGGACAGGCTTCGTGTTCGACGCTTACATTGAGGTTGACTTCCGCAGCCTTGGCCAGCGGCGAATCGGGGTTGCCGGTCAGGCTGATCATCTGAATGCCCTGGCGCTTGATCAGCGGCAGCAAGGTGACGATTTCATTGGTGGAGCCGGAGTTCGACAGCGCCAGAATGATGTCGTCACGGGTGATCATGCCCATATCGCCATGGCTGGCCTCGGCCGGGTGCACGAAGAAAGCCGTGGTGCCGGTGCTGGCGAGGGTGGCGGCAATCTTGTTGCCGATGTGCCCCGATTTGCCCATGCCGACCACGACCACCCGGCCTTTGCTGGCCAGAATCATCTCGCAAGCACGTACGAAATCTGCATCGATATGGGGCAGCAAGCCTTGTACGGCTTCCAGTTCGAGGCGGATGGTACGTTGTGCTGATTGAATCAGGTCGCTGGATTGGTTCATGTCGGAAATCGAATAGCCTGATGAAAAGGCGGCGATTATAACGGTAATGATCAAAACCCTCACGCAAGTTCGTCGCGGTTTGTCATTCCTTGTTACCGAATCTCTCTAAATAGATGATTTCAGGCGGTCATGTTGCTGAACATGCCCGGCTTGGGCCTTGGGCGCTTAGCCTATGCAGTGATATAGTTCGCCGCCAGTTCGGCCTGCCCGGGGGAGGTATGTGCTTTCGTCAGAAAGCCAGGCGTCCGAGTGAGAGGCTGCATCGCAAGGAGTTTAGATGAGTGCCGATAACGCCTACGCGGTCGAGCTGAAGGGACTGACCTTCAAGCGCGGTTCGCGCAGCATTTTCAATAACGTCGATATTCGCATACCGCGCGGCAAGGTTACCGGCATCATGGGGCCTTCCGGGTGTGGCAAGACCACGCTGTTGCGGCTGATAGGTGCACAATTGCGCCCTGCCAGCGGTGAAGTCTGGGTCAACGGCCAGAACCTGCCGACGTTGTCGCGCAGCGATCTGTTCGATGCGCGCAAGCACATGGGTGTGTTGTTTCAGAGCGGCGCGCTGTTTACCGATCTTGATGTGTTCGAGAACGTCGCCTTTCCGCTGCGTGTTCATACCGGGCTGCCGGAAGAAATGATCCGCGACATTGTCCTGCTCAAATTGCAGGCCGTGGGTTTGCGTGGCGCCATCGACCTGATGCCTGACGAATTGTCCGGCGGCATGAAGCGTCGCGTCGCGCTGGCCCGGGCAATTGCCCTCGATCCGCAAATCCTCATGTACGACGAGCCCTTTGTTGGCCAGGATCCGATCGCCATGGGCGTGCTGGTACGCCTGATCCGCCTGCTCAACGATGCGCTGGGCATCACCAGCATCGTGGTTTCCCACGACCTGGCCGAGACCGCGAGCATCGCCGATTACCTCATTGTGGTGGGTGACGGGCAAGTGCTGGGGCAAGGTACGCCCAAGGAACTGATGACCTCGGACGAACCACGTATTCGTCAATTCATGACGGGCGAACCCGACGGCCCGGTCGCATACCACTTTCCAGCGCCGGATTACCGCGCAGATATTCTGGGGAAGCGCTGATGCGCAAGATTTCACTGATAGAAAGAGTGCGCCGCTTCGGTCACGCCGGCATCGATGTGCTGGCGGTATTCGGGCGTTCGGCGCTGTTCCTGTTTCATGCCTTGCTCGGTCGTGGCGGCATCGGCGGCGGTTTTGGCCTGCTGGTCAAGCAGCTGCATTCGGTGGGCGTGATGTCCCTGGTGATCATCGTGGTCTCCGGGGTATTCATCGGCATGGTGCTGGCGCTGCAGGGCTTTAACATTCTGTCCAGCTACGGTTCGGAGCAGGCAGTCGGGCAGATGGTTGCGCTGACGCTGTTGCGTGAACTGGGCCCGGTGGTCACAGCCTTGCTGTTCGCCGGCCGGGCAGGTTCGGCACTGACCGCCGAAATCGGCAATATGAAGTCCACCGAGCAATTGTCCAGTCTGGAAATGATCGGGGTCGACCCGCTCAAATACATCATTGCCCCGCGCCTGTGGGCCGGCTTCATTTCCCTGCCGGTGCTGGCAATGATTTTCAGCGTGGTGGGCATCTGGGGCGGTTCGTGGGTGGCCGTCGACTGGCTGGGTGTCTATGAAGGCTCCTACTGGTCGAACATGCAAAACAGCGTGACGTTTGTCGACGATGTGCTCAACGGCATTATCAAAAGCATCGTTTTTGCCTTCGTCGTGACCTGGATCGCCGTATTCCAAGGCTATGACTGCGAACCCACTTCCGAGGGGATCAGTCGTGCCACTACCAAGACCGTGGTGTATGCCTCTTTGGCTGTACTCGGCCTGGACTTTATTCTGACCGCCTTGATGTTTGGAGATTTCTGATGCAAAACCGCACCCTGGAAATCGGTGTCGGCCTTTTCTTGCTGGCTGGCATCCTGGCTTTGCTGTTGCTTGCGTTGCGGGTCAGTGGTCTGTCCCCTAGTGCAACCACCGAAACTTATAAACTTTATGCGTATTTCGACAATATTGCCGGTTTGACGGTCAGAGCTAAAGTGACCATGGCCGGTGTGACCATCGGCAAGGTCACGGCGATCGATCTGGACCGCGACAGCTTTACCGGTCGGGTGACCATGCAACTGGAAAAGCGCGTAGATAATCTGCCGACTGACTCCACTGCATCTATCCTGACCGCTGGCCTGTTGGGTGAGAAATACATCGGTATCAGCGTGGGTGGGGAAGAAACCCTGCTCAAGGAGGGTGGAACCATCCACGACACGCAGTCGTCGCTGGTGCTCGAGGACCTGATCGGTAAATTCCTGCTCAATACCGTTAGCAAAGACGCCAAATGAGGAGCTTTTGAATGATCTCTATCTTGCGACGTGGCCTGTTGGTAGTACTCGCGGCCTTGCCGTTGATGGCTAACGCCGTGGCGGCGCCTTCCGCGCACGATCTGGTACAGGACACCACCACCCGGTTGTTGGCGGATCTTGCCGCCAACAAGGAAAAGTACAAACAGGACCCGCAGGACTTTTATACGGCGCTGAATACCATCGTCGGACCTGTGGTGGATGCCGAAGGTATTTCCAAGAGCATCATGACGGTCAAGTATTCACGCAAGGCCACCCCTGAGCAGATGCAGAAGTTTGTCGAGAACTTCAAGAAAGGCCTGTTCCAGTTCTATGGCAATGCTTTGCTTGAGTACGACAACCAGGGCATCGTCGTCGATCCTGCCAAGGATGAGTCAGGCGACCGTACCAGCGTTGGCATGACGGTAAAAAGCAGCAGCGGCGCGATCTATCCTGTGTCTTACACACTCGAAAAGATCAATGGCGAGTGGAAGCTGCGCAACGTGATCATCAACGGCATCAACATCGGCAAGCTGTTCCGCGATCAGTTCGCTGATGCGATGCAGCGCAATGGCAACGACCTGGACAAGACCATCAACGGTTGGGCCGGGGAAGTCGCCAAAGCCAAGGAAGCCACCGAACAATCTACCGAGAAGCAAACCCAATGAGTGAGTCGGCCATTCGCATGAGCGAATCCGGCGAACTGCTGCTCAGTGGCGTGCTGGATTACCGGACAGGCCCGAACCTGCGCAAGCAGGGGCAGGCGCTGATCAAGTCCAGTAACGCGGCTGCGCTGGTGGTTGATTGCTCAGCGGTGGAGAAGTCCAGCAGCGTCGGCTTGTCGCTGCTGCTGTGCTTCATGCGCGATGCCCAGGCGGCCGGCAAGGCCCTGAGCATTCGTGCGATACCCGAAGATATGCGTGAAATCGCTCAGGTCAGCGAATTGACCGAGCTGTTGGCGCATCCCTGAACCGCATCTATAAAGAAGCCCCCCGTCAGAGTCCTGCTTCGCGGGGTTCGCAGGCGCGGGGCTTTTTTGTATGATGTCCGACCCGCGCGCACAGGGCGCCGATTGAGGTTGAGCATGCAGGCCGTAGAAGTGAAGAGCTTCCTTGAAGGAAAGCTGCCGAACACGAAGGTGGAAGTTGAAGGCGAAGGCTGCAATTTCCAGCTGAATGTGATTAGCGATGAACTGGCGGCGTTGAGCCCGGTGAAGCGTCAGCAGCAGGTCTATGCCCATTTGAACCCATGGATCACCGATGGCAGCATCCATGCGGTCACTATGAAATTTTTCAGCAGCGCGGCCTGGGCCGAGCGCACCTGAGCCCAAGGGCGTCGAGATTCTTATGGATAAATTGATTATTACCGGTGGCGTTCGTCTTGATGGCGAAATCCGCATCTCCGGGGCAAAGAACTCTGCCCTGCCGATCCTGGCTGCAACCCTGCTGTGCGATGGCCCGGTTACCGTTGCCAACCTGCCGCACCTGCACGACATCACCACTATGATCGAGCTGTTCGGTCGCATGGGCATCGAGCCGGTGATCGACGAGAAGCTCAGCGTCGAAATCGACCCGCGCACCATCAAGACCCTGATCGCGCCGTACGAACTGGTGAAAACCATGCGTGCCTCGATCCTGGTGCTCGGCCCGATGGTTGCCCGTTTCGGCGAAGCCGAAGTCGCACTGCCTGGCGGTTGCGCCATCGGTTCGCGTCCGGTCGACCTGCACATCCGTGGCCTCGAAGCCATGGGCGCGGTCATCGACGTTGAAGGCGGCTACATCAAGGCCAAGGCCCCTGAGGGTGGCCTGCGCGGTGCGCACTTCTTCTTCGACACCGTCAGCGTGACCGGTACCGAGAACATCATGATGGCGGCCGCTCTGGCCAAGGGCCGTAGCGTGCTGGCGAACGCCGCTCGCGAGCCTGAGGTCATCGACCTGGCGAACTTCCTGAACGCCATGGGCGCCAAGATCACTGGCGCCGGCACCGACACCATCACCATCGATGGCGTCGAGCGTCTGCACCCGACCACTTACAAGGTGATGCCTGACCGTATCGAGACCGGCACCTACCTGGTGGCGGCGGCGGTGACCGGCGGTCGTGTGAAGGTCAAGGACACTGATCCGACCATCCTCGAAGCCGTTCTGGAAAAACTTCGCGAATCGGGTGCTGAAATCACCTGCGGCGAAGACTGGATCGAGCTGAACATGCACGGCAAGCGGCCAAAAGCCGTTAACGTGCGGACCGCTCCATACCCGGCGTTCCCGACCGACATGCAAGCGCAGTTCATCTCCCTCAACGCCATTGCCGAAGGCACTGGTGCGGTGATCGAGACGATCTTCGAAAATCGCTTCATGCACGTTTACGAACTGCACCGCATGGGCGCTCATATCCAGGTCGAAGGCAACACCGCCATCGTCACCGGCATCGAAAAGCTCAAGGGCGCGCCAGTAATGGCCACCGACCTGCGTGCTTCGGCCAGCCTGGTGATCTCGGCGCTGATCGCCGAAGGCGATACCCTGATCGACCGCATCTACCACATCGACCGTGGTTACGAGTGCATCGAAGAGAAACTGCAGATGCTGGGCGCGAAGATCCGCCGCGTACCGGGCTAGTTTCTGCTGCATGGGCGCAGGGACGCGCCCGTTGAATTCGTTTCAAGTCGAGCCTGTTTCAGGCTCGATGTGTGTCCGGCGCCATTTGCGACCGGGCATGAGTACCTTGATAAGGACTGACGTTTCCCATGTTGACTATCGCACTGTCCAAGGGCCGCATCCTTGACGACACCCTGCCGCTTCTGGCTGAAGCGGGCATCGTGCCGACCGAGAATCCGGACAAGAGCCGCAAGCTGATCATCCCCACGACCCAGGCCGATGTGCGCCTGCTGATCGTGCGCGCCACCGATGTGCCAACCTACGTCGAGCATGGTGCCGCCGACCTGGGCGTCGCCGGTAAAGACGTGCTGATGGAATATGGCGGCCAGGGTCTGTACGAGCCTCTGGATCTGCGAATTGCCCTTTGCAAGCTGATGACCGCCGGCCGTGTCGGCGATGTCGAGCCCAAGGGTCGTCTGCGGGTGGCGACCAAATTCGTCAACGTCGCCAAGCGTTATTACGCCGAGCAGGGCCGTCAGGTCGACATCATCAAGCTCTACGGCTCGATGGAGCTGGCGCCACTGATCGGTCTGGCGGACAAGATCATCGACGTGGTCGACACCGGTAACACCCTGCGTGCCAATGGCCTGGAACCCCAGGATTTCATTGCCGACATCAGCTCGCGGCTGATCGTCAACAAAGCTTCGATGAAAATGCAGCACGCCCGTATCCAGGCGTTGATCGACACCCTGCGCAAGGCAGTGGAGTCTCGACACCGCGGCTGATTTACCTGCGCGACCGCAAGGCGCGCCGTCTATCCGCCTCATAGCCAGAATTCTCAGGTGCCCAAGCGGATCGAATGTTAGCTTCGGGCGCCTGAGTTTTTGCCATTCCTATGAGGCTCTCGCTATGACCGCACCGACTGCAATTCGCCGACTCAACGCTGCTGACCCGGATTTCGCACATCATCTGGATCATCTGCTGAGCTGGGAAAGTGTGTCTGACGACTCGGTCAATCAGCGGGTGCTGGACATCATCAAGGCTGTTCGCGAGCGTGGCGATGCGGCACTGGTGGAATTCACCCAGAAGTTCGACGGCCTGCAAGTCGCCTCCATGGCAGACCTGATCCTGCCGCGTGAACGCCTGGAACTGGCATTGACCCGCATCACCGTGCCTCAGCGCGAAGCGCTGGAAAAAGCCGCAGCCCGTGTGCGCAGCTACCACGAAAAACAGAAACAGGATTCCTGGAGCTACACCGAAGCCGACGGCACGGTGCTGGGCCAGAAGGTCACACCGCTGGATCGCGCCGGTCTGTATGTGCCGGGCGGCAAGGCGTCGTACCCGTCCTCGGTGCTGATGAACGCAATTCCTGCCAAGGTTGCAGGCGTGACCGAAGTGGTCATGGTCGTGCCGACTCCACGCGGCGAAATCAACGAGCTGGTGCTGGCCGCAGCCTGCATTGCCGGGGTTGACCGGGTGTTCACCATCGGTGGCGCCCAGGCAGTTGCGGCGCTGGCTTACGGTACCGAAAGCGTGCCGAAGGTTGATAAGGTTGTTGGCCCTGGCAACATCTATGTCGCCACCGCCAAGCGTCACGTGTTCGGTCAGGTCGGGATCGACATGATCGCCGGCCCCTCCGAGATCCTCGTCGTGTGTGACGGTCAGACCGATCCGGACTGGATTGCCATGGACCTGTTCTCCCAGGCCGAGCACGACGAAGATGCCCAGGCGATTCTGGTCAGCCCGGACGCCGAGTTCCTCGACAAGGTCGCCGCCAGCATCGCCAAACTGCTGCCGACCATGGAACGCGCCGAAATTATCGAAACCTCGATCAATGGTCGCGGTGCACTGATCAAGGTTCGCGACATGGAACAAGCCATCGAAGTGGCCAACCGTATTGCGCCGGAACACCTGGAGTTGTCGGTTGCCGATCCGCAGGCCTGGTTGCCGCAGATCCGCCATGCCGGCGCGATCTTCATGGGCCGTCACACGTCCGAAGCCTTGGGCGATTACTGTGCCGGCCCGAACCACGTGTTGCCAACCTCCGGCACCGCGCGTTTCTCCTCGCCGCTGGGTGTTTACGACTTCCAGAAACGTTCGTCGATCATCTTCTGCTCCGAGCAGGGTGCCTCCGAACTGGGCAAAACCGCTTCCGTGCTGGCCCGTGGCGAGTCGTTGACCGCTCACGCCCGCAGCGCCGAATACCGCATCGTTGACGATAAGAAGGGCAACTGAACATGAGTAAATTCTGGAGTCCCTTCGTCAAGAGTCTGGTGCCTTACGTGCCGGGCGAGCAGCCGAAGCTGGCGAAACTGGTGAAGCTCAACACCAACGAAAACCCGTACGGTCCATCGCCAAAAGCCTTGGCCGCGATGCAGACCGAACTGAACGACAACCTGCGTCTGTACCCGGACCCGAACAGCGACCTGCTCAAGCAGGCTGTTGCCAAGTACTACGGCGTGCAGGGCAATCAGGTGTTCCTCGGCAACGGTTCCGATGAAGTCCTGGCGCACATTTTCCACGGTTTGCTGCAACACGATCAGCCGCTGCTATTCCCGGACATCAGCTACAGCTTCTATCCGGTTTACTGCGGGTTGTACGGCATCGCATTCGACGCGGTGCCGCTGGATGAGCAATTCCAGATCAACCCGGCGGACTACGCCAAGCCGAATGGCGGGATCATTTTCCCCAACCCGAACGCGCCGACCGGTTGCCTGCTGGCGCTGGACGCGGTTGAGCAAATCCTCAAGGCCAGCCCGGATTCGGTGGTGGTGGTGGATGAGGCTTACATTGATTTCGGCGGTGAAACGGCGATCACACTGGTGGACCGTTATCCGAACCTGCTGGTGACTCAGACCCTGTCCAAGTCCCGTTCGCTGGCAGGCCTGCGGGTTGGCCTGGCGGTGGGGCATCCGGACCTGATCGAGGCGCTGGAGCGGATCAAGAACAGCTTCAACTCCTATCCGCTGGATCGTCTGGCGAATGTCGGTGCAGCCGCGGCGTTCGAAGATCGTGAGTACTTCGACAAGACCTGCCGATTGGTCATCGAGAATCGTGAAAAGGTCGTTGCGCAACTGGAAGCGAAAGGCTTTGAAGTGTTGCCGTCGGCGGCGAACTTCATTTTTGCGCGTCACCCGAAGCATGATGCAGCAGGGCTGGCGGCGAAGTTGCGCGAACAGGGCGTCATCGTTCGGCACTTCAAGCAGGAACGGATTGCCCAGTTCCTGCGGATTTCCATCGGTACGCCAGAACAGAATCAGGCGCTGATCGACGGTCTCGGCGACCTGTAAGGCTTCCCCGATCCTGTGGGAGCGTGGCTTGCCCGCGATAAACGATAACGCGGTCTACCTATTGCACCGCGGTGTCCCCATCGCGGGCAAGCCTCGCTCCTACAGGGGTTTGTGGGTTACTCGTGATGCGGTTCGCCAAGGAAGGTCAGCGACGTGAACAGCCCGCGCGTCGCGACATCCGGGTTGTCCTTCAGCGGAATCTCCATCTGCGCCGCAATCACATTCAACCCTTCATTACGCACCAATACTTGCGCCCGACCCTCTGCATCGGTCTCGGTGCTTAACGTATTCGGCGCGCTGCGATAGTCGCCCACCAACTTCACGCCCGCCGCCGGCTTACCGTCCAGCAGCACTCGAACCGGCAACGACTTGCCCGGCCCCACGGTAAGCGGATCAACCTCCGGCAGAATCAGCAGTTTCATCTGATCGAGCTTCGGCAACTTCGCCCCCGGCTGGTATATCGCCAGGCTGTACTTGAAGGTCTGGGTCGACTCAATGGCCCCCGGTACTTTGCTGCGCCCTTCGTTGATCCATTTCTTATCCGCCGTTTGCGACCACATGCCGTTGTTCAGCGCCACGGCCATCACTGCTGGTGGTTTCAACGGTTGCAGGCGGGCGTGGTCGGCCAGCCGTTGCACGTTCACCGGGATCATTTTGCCGCCGACGTCATAAGCCCACGCGCCACTGATTTTCTGTGCCTTGAAGGCGTTGTCTTCGGCACCGTGGCCGTAGATGACTTCGATGTTGCCGCGACGTTCTTCGGTCCAGAGACCGTGGGCCGAGACTTGGCCGGCACACAAAAGACTGAGTAGCGCCAGGGATTTTAGGTGTTGCATGGTGGACTTCCTTTTACAGATTGAGTGTCAGGCTGACGGTGAAATTGCGCGGCTCGCCGGGGTTGACCCAGTAGTTGCTGTAGGAGCGCTCGAAGTATTTTTCGTCGAAAAGATTGTTCAGGTTCAGGCCCACGGTGACGTTTTCGCTGGCCTTGTAATGGGCCAGCAGGTCGACGGTATGGTAGGCCGGCAGTTCGAAATCGCTGCCGGCTTCACCCGAGCGATCGCCGACATAGGTGAACGCTGCTCCAAGGTCCGAACCGCGCAAATGGCCATCCTGAAATTCATAAACGCCCAGCACGCTGCCGCTGCGTTTGGCCACACCGAGAATTCGGCTGCCGGTGGGAATCACCTTGTCGCCTTGGGTGACTTCGGCGTCGATGTAAGCGAAAGCACCGATCACTCGCACGGCATCGGTTACTTGCCCGGTGACTTGCAGGTCGACACCCTGGCTGCGAGCCTTACCCATGGCGCGGCTGGAATCAGTCGCCGGATCAAGCGCCAGGACGTTTTCCTTTTCGATATGGAAGGCGGCGAGGGTGGTGCTCAATCGGTCGTCGAACAGCTCGCTCTTGATCCCGACTTCATAACCGACGCCTTCTTCCGGGTCGAAGGATTTGCCGGCGGCGTCCAGGCCATTATTCGGTTTGAATGAAGTAGAGGCGTTGGCGAACAAGCCCACTTCGGGCGTCAGTTGGTAGAGTAGGCCGGCTCGCTGGGTCAGTGCGTCGTGGCGCTGGCGGCTGGTGGCGTTGCGGCTGTGGTCGTCGATGCTTTGTTCGAAGTGCTCAAAGCGCGCACCGAGCATGCCGCGCAGTTTGTCGGTGAAGACGATCTGGTCCTGAAGGTTCAGCGCCTGGCTTTCGACATGCTCGAAGAAGTCGGTCCCGGAGCGTGCGCCATTGGGTTTCGGTTGGCCGTAGATCGGTCGATAGATATCGATGGCGTACGGGCCGCCGGCAATGGTCGTGACCCGTTCGTTCTTACGGAAATTCTCGTATTCGCTGCCGATCAGCAGTTCGTGTTGCCAGCTGCCGATGTCGAACAAACCGCGCAGTTCGAGTTGGGTGATGCTGTCGTGCCAGTTGGTATCGCGCTCGCGGTAGCGACGGTTGATGGTGTGGCCGTCGGCGTTCAAGGGACGGTTCTCGGAGGCAAAGCCCCAGAGCTTGCCTTCCTTGTAATGGCTGGCGAGGCGTAGTTTCCAGCGGTCGTTGAGCTGATGTTCGAGGGCGGCTTGCAGCAGATTGTTGTGGTTGTCGATGTTGCCGTCGTTGGGTTCGCCAAGGAAGGTCGAACGGGAGACACCGCTCCATTTATTGTTCGGCGCGACGATACCGCGATCGAAGGTCGAGCTGTGGCGGACGAACTCGCTCTCCACCAACAGGCTGGTGTCCGGGTTCAGTTGCCAGCTGAAGGAGGGCGCAACGAACACACGCTGGCTGTCGACGTGATCGCGGAAACTGTGGTTGTCCTCGATAGCCAGGTTCACCCGGGACAGAACGTTGCCGTCATCATCCAGCGGTGTGTTGACGTCCACGGCGGTGCGATAGCGATCCCAACTGCCGACGCTGGTTTGCAGTGTGGTGAAGGCTTCGGGCTGGGGTTTCTTGGTGACGATGTTCACCGTACCGCCCGGATCGCCACGACCATAGAGGCTGGCGGCCGGGCCTTTGAGCACTTCGATGCGTTCGATGTTGGCCACGTCCGGCGTGCTTGGATAGCCTCGGTTGGCGCTGAAACCGTCCTTATAGAACTCCGACGTGGTGAAGCCGCGCACGCTGTATTCGTAGAGTGTCAGGCCGCCGAAATTGTTCTGTTTAGACACGCCACCGGCAAATTCCAGTGCGCGTTCGACGTTGGTGCTGCCCAGGTCCTTGAGCACACTGACGGGAACCACACTGATCGATTGCGGGATATCGCGAAGGGCGGTGTCGGTTTTGGTTGCGCTGGAGGAGCGCGTGGCGCGGTAACCCTTCACCGGGCCAGTGGGGGATTCGTAGTCGGAGGTGACGCTGATGGCGTCCAGTTCAACGGTTTGCGATTCTTCGGCGAAGACCGGATCCCCCAGCAAACCGAGGGCCAGGCCTGCGAGGGAAGCCATTGTTCGAGACGACATGTTATGTTGTTCCAATAGTGATATTGAAACAATATAACATGCCTAATGAGAATGTCTGCTGTTAACGGCTTCGGAGTCATGGATCTGCTGAGGGTGCAAAAAAGATCGCAGCCTTCGGCAGCTCCTACTCTTCTTTTTCCTTGATCGGGGCGGGTGGCGGACGCAGACCGATTTCTGCCGTGAGCTTGAGCTCTTTGCCGTTGCGCATCACCTGAATGGTGACCTTGTCGGTCGGCTTGATTCGCGCCACCTGGTTCATCGAGCGGCGACCGTCGCCGGCCGGTTCACCGTCGATGCTGAGGATCACGTCGCCCAGTTGCAGGCCGGCCTTCTGCGCCGGGCCATCACGGAAAATCCCCGCGACCACAATCCCCGGACGCCCGGACAGACCAAACGATTCCGCCAATTCCTGACTCAACGGTTGCACTTCGATGCCGAGCCAGCCGCGAATCACCTGGCCGTGTTCGATGATCGACTTCATCACTTCCATCGCCAGTTTGACCGGGATCGCGAAGCCGATGCCCTGAGAACCGCCAGACTTGGAGAAGATCGCCGTGTTGATGCCGGTCAGGTTGCCATTGGCGTCCACCAGTGCACCGCCGGAGTTGCCGGGGTTGATCGCGGCATCGGTCTGGATGAAGTCTTCGTAGTTGTTGAGCCCCAGCTGATTACGCCCGGTAGCGCTGATGATGCCCATGGTCACGGTCTGGCCGACGCCGAACGGGTTGCCGATGGCCAGGGCCACGTCACCGATGCGGATATTGTCGGAACGGCCGACGGTGATCGAGGGCAGGTTTTTCAGATCAATCTTCAATACCGCGAGGTCGGTTTCCGGGTCGCTGCCGATGACCCGGGCCAGGGTTTCACGGCCATCCTTGAGCGCCACCACGATCTGGTCGGCACCGCTAGTCACGTGGTTGTTGGTCAGCAGATAACCTTCCGGGCTCATGATCACGCCCGAACCGAGGCTCGACTCCATGCGCTTCTGCTTGGGCGAGTTGTCGCCGAAGAAGCGGCGGAACTGCGGATCTTCGAACAGCGGATGGCTGGGCTTGTTGACCACTTTGGTGGTGTACAGGTTGACCACTGATGGCGCGGCCGTGGTCACCGCGTCGGCATAGGACACCGGCCCCTGCTGCAGACCGATGGTTTGCGGGGCTTGCTGCAGATTCACGTCCAGGCTCGGTAGCCCGACCCATTGCGGGTAACGCTGCATAATCAATAGAGCAACAAGCACGCCGGCCAACAGCGGCCAGCCGGAAAAACGCAGCGCCTTGAGCATTAAGCACGTCCTACAGAGGTTGCAGGCGGTGTGAGACCGCCCATAATGTCGCGCATTATACGAGGCCGCGCGCGCCTCTGAACGGGATATTTAGGAGTCTTTTATGGCCGTCGCCCTGAGCACCCTGGTCGAAGAAGCCGACCGCTACCTGGCGAGTGCAAAGATCGCCGATTACTGCCCCAATGGTTTGCAGGTCGAAGGCCGGCCGCAAGTGATGCGCATCGTCAGCGGTGTTACCGCCAGCCAGGCGTTGCTGGACGCGGCGGTGGAAGCCCAGGCCGATCTGGTGCTGGTGCATCACGGCTATTTCTGGAAAGGCGAGAACCCGTGCATCACCGGCATGAAGCAGCGCCGGTTGAAAACCCTGCTCAAGCACGACATCAGCCTGCTGTCCTATCATTTGCCGCTGGATCTGCACCCGGAAGTCGGCAACAACGTGCAGCTTGCCCGGCAACTGGATATCACTGTTGAAGGCCCGCTGGATCCGGACAATCTGAAGGTTGTTGGCCTGGTCGGCTCGTTGAGCGAACCGATGACCCCTCGCGATTTCGCCCGTCGCGTGCAGGAAGTCATGGGGCGCGAGCCATTGCTGATCGAAGGCAGCGAGATGATTCGTCGGGTCGGCTGGTGCACCGGTGGCGGCCAGGGGTACATTGATCAGGCGGTGTTGGCGGGCGTCGATCTGTACCTCAGCGGCGAGGCCTCCGAGCAGACGTTCCACAGCGCCCGGGAAAACGACATCAGCTTCATCGCCGCCGGCCATCACGCCACCGAGCGTTACGGTGTGCAGGCTTTGGGCGATTACCTGGCGCGACGTTTCGCCCTCGAGCACATCTTCATCGATTGCCCGAACCCTATCTGATTTCAAAACTGAATGGGGTTGCCCTGTAGGAGCGAGGCTTGCCCGCGAAGAACGATAACGCGGTTCATCAGGAATACCGCGTTATCGTTCTTCGCGGGCAAGCCTCGCTCCTACAGGGGCCGTTGTGCCAAACGAGGGGGTATATTCATATACCCTTTCGATCTAGCCAGCGTCCTGATTAGAAGGGGGCGCTGTGCTAGGATTCCCCGCTCGAACACGGCCCGCAGGCCGTCCATAAGATCGTTTTCGTGAGTAGCCATGGTCGACAAACTGACGCATCTGAAACAGCTGGAGGCCGAAAGCATCCACATCATCCGCGAGGTCGCCGCCGAGTTCGATAACCCGGTGATGCTGTACTCCGTCGGTAAAGACTCCGCCGTGATGCTGCACCTGGCACGCAAGGCATTCTTCCCGGGCAAACTTCCGTTTCCGGTGATGCACGTCGACACCCAGTGGAAGTTCAAGGAAATGTACGCGTTCCGCGACCGCATGGTCGAAGAACTCGGCCTGGACCTGCTGGTGCACGTGAATCCCGAGGGTGTTGCGCAGGGTATCAACCCGCTCACCCACGGCAGTGCCAAGCACACCGACATCATGAAGACCGAAGGCCTCAAGCAGGCCCTCGACAAGTACGGCTTCGATGCGGCATTTGGTGGCGCCCGTCGCGACGAAGAGAAATCCCGTGCCAAAGAGCGCGTGTATTCCTTCCGTGACACCAAGCACCGCTGGGACCCGAAAAACCAGCGTCCCGAGTTGTGGAACGTCTACAACGGCAAGGTCAACAAGGGCGAGTCGATCCGGGTATTCCCGTTGTCGAACTGGACCGAGCTGGACATCTGGCAGTACATCTACCTTGAAGGCATTCCGATCGTGCCGCTGTATTTCGCCGCCGAACGCGACGTTATCGAGATGAATGGCACCTGGATCATGATCGACGACGAGCGCCTGCTCAATCACCTGAGCGACGAAGACAAGGCGCGCATCGTGAAGAAGAAGGTCCGTTTCCGTACGCTGGGCGACTACCCGTTGACCGGTGCGGTCGAGTCCGAGGCCACCAGCCTGACCGACATCATTCAGGAAATGCTCCTGACGCGAACTTCCGAACGCCAGGGCCGAATCATCGATCACGATGGCGCCGGTTCGATGGAAGAAAAGAAACGTCAGGGTTACTTTTAAGCTTCGAGTTACAAGCGGCAAGCTGCAAGTTAAGGGCGGTACGCGTAATTTCGCAGTTTGGTGCTTGCAGCTGGGTGTTGCGAGCCGTTATCGGATGACTCGCAATGGATTTCGAGAAGCTGATTGTCTGGCAGAGAAGCAAGTGTTTGGCGGTAAGGATCTATAGAGAGTTGTCGAGATGTGGGGACTTTGGCTTCAAGGATCAAATTACCCGCTCTGCACTTTCGGTGCCTTCCAATATTGCTGAAGGAATGGAGCGTTGCGGTCCCAAGGAAAAAGTACATTTTCTTTGGGTGGCGAAAGCTTCATGCGGTGAGTTACGCACTCAGATCCTCATCGGCCGTGAAATTGCCTACATCGCTGATCCTCTGGCTGACGATTGGATTACAGAGACCCGCGAGCTTTCAAGAATGCTATGCGGCTTGATCAACAAAATTTCTGAGTAGCTGTACGCCGACAAGCTTGCCGCTTGAAGCTTACAGCTTGGAGCTCGAATGCAATGAGTCACGCATCTGATTTGATCAGCGAGGACATCCTCGCCTATCTGGGCCAGCACGAACGCAAGGAAATGCTGCGCTTTCTTACCTGTGGCAACGTCGACGACGGCAAAAGCACCCTGATCGGGCGCCTGCTGCACGACTCCAAGATGATCTACGAAGATCACCTGGAAGCCATTACCCGCGACTCGAAAAAAGTCGGCACCACCGGTGAAGACATCGACCTGGCGTTGCTGGTCGACGGCTTGCAGGCCGAGCGTGAGCAGGGCATCACCATTGATGTCGCCTACCGCTATTTCTCCACCGCCAAACGCAAATTCATCATCGCCGATACCCCCGGCCATGAGCAGTACACCCGCAACATGGCCACCGGTGCATCCACCTGTGACCTGGCGATCATCCTGGTGGACGCCCGTTACGGCGTGCAGACCCAGACCCGTCGCCACAGCTTCATCGCCTCGTTGCTGGGCATCAAGCACATCGTTGTCGCCATCAACAAGATGGACCTCAACGGCTTCGACGAAAGCGTGTTCGAGTCGATCAAGGCCGATTACCTGAAGTTCGCCGAAGGCATCGCGTTCAAGCCGACCACCATGGCGTTCGTGCCGATGTCCGCTCTCAAGGGCGACAACGTAGTGAACAAGTCCGAGCGCTCGCCGTGGTACACCGGCCAGTCGCTGATGGAAATCCTCGAAACCGTCGAAATTTCCAGCGACCGCAACTACACCGATTTGCGCTTCCCGGTGCAGTACGTCAACCGTCCGAACCTGAATTTCCGTGGTTTTGCCGGCACCCTGGCCAGCGGCATCGTGCACAAGGGCGACGAAGTCGTTGTGTTGCCGTCGGGCAAGAGCAGCCGCGTGAAATCCATTGTCACCTTCGAAGGTGAACTGGAGCATGCAGGTCCTGGTCAAGCCGTGACGCTGACCATGGAAGACGAAATCGACATCTCTCGCGGCGATTTGCTGGTGCACGCCGACAACCAGCCGCAAGTGACTGACGCCTTCGACGCCATGCTGGTGTGGATGGCTGAAGAACCAATGCTGCCGGGCAAGAAATACGACATCAAGCGCGCCACGACTTACGTGCCGGGTTCGATCACCAGCATCGTCAATCGTGTTGACGTAAACACCTTGGCCGAAGGGCCCGCCAGCTCGCTGCAGCTGAACGAGATCGGTCGAGTCAAGATCAGCCTCGACGCGGCCATCGCACTGGACGGTTACGACAGCAACCGCACCACCGGTTCGTTCATCGTCATCGATCGACTGACCAACGGCACGGTCGCGGCCGGCATGATCATCGCCCAGCCGTTGAGCCATGGCACCAGCACCCACCACGGCAAACTGGCTCATGTGGCTACCGAAGAACGCGCCCAGCGCTTTGGTCAGCAACCCGCCACCGTGTTGTTCAGCGGCTTGTCGGGCGCTGGCAAAAGCACCCTGGCCTACGCGGTTGAACGCAAGCTGTTCGACCTGGGCCGTGCGGTGTTTGTACTCGATGGCCAGAACCTGCGTCACGACCTGAACAAAGGTCTGCCACAGGATCGCGCCGGGCGTACCGAGAACTGGCGTCGTGCTGCGCACGTTGCGCGTCAGTTCAACGAAGCCGGTCTTTTGACCTTGGCAGCCTTTGTTGCGCCGAGCGCTGAAGGTCGTGAGCAAGCCAAGGACCTGATCGGCAAGGAGCGTCTGCTGACGGTCTACGTCCAGGCCTCTCCGACGGTCTGTGCCGAGCGTGATCCGCAAGGTCTGTATGCGGCGGCCGGGGATAACATCCCGGGCGAATCCTTCCCGTACGACGTGCCGCTGAATGCCGATCTTGTGATCGACACCCAGTCGTTGTCGCTGGAAGAAAGCGTCAAGCAAGTGCTGGATCTGCTGCGTAAACGTGGCGCGATCTAAGCGTTAGCAGCAAATAAAAAACCCGCAGATGAGTGATCGTCTGCGGGTTTTTTTGTGTCTGGGAGGACGCCTTCGCGGGCAAGCCTCGCTCCTACAGAGCAAAGGAACCTGTAGGAGCGAGGCTTGCTCGCGAAGAGGCCGGTGCAGACACCTCAAACCTTCGCGGTGTACTCGCGGTGCATCTGCCCCAGCAACGCATCCTTGTCATTCCATAGCTGATTGATCCAACCCTGAAACTCAAGCCGATACACACCGTCCTGGTCGTAGTTCTTGCCGACGAACTGCGGTGGAATCTTCAGTTCCTGAAAGTGCACCACCACCTCCTTCACGTTCCCACAGAGCAAATTCCAGTAACCCGGACGCCCGGCCGGATAGTGAATGGTCACATTGACGATGGCTTCCAACTGGTCGCCCATGGCATCCAGCACGAAGGCAATACCGCCCGCTTTCGGCTTGAGCAGGTAGCGGAACGGTGAGCTCTGCTGTACATGCTTGCCCTCGGTGAACCGCGTGCCTTCGACGAAGTTGAAAATCCCCACCGGGTTATGGCGGAACTTGTCGCAGGTCTTGCGGGTGGTTTCCAGGTCTTTGCCTTTCTTCTCCGGGTGCTTCTCCAGGTAGGCCTTGGAGTAGCGCTTCATGAACGGAAAGCCGAGCGCCCACCACGCCAGACCAATCACCGGTACCCAGATCAGTTGCTGTTTGAGGAAGAACTTCAGCGGGCGAATGCGCCGGTTGAGCACGTATTGCAACACCATGATGTCGACCCAGCTCTGGTGGTTGCTGGTGATCAAATACGAGTGCTGATAGTCCAGGCCTTCCAGGCCGCTGAGTGTCCAGCGCGTGTGTCCGAGCAAGTCCATCCAGGCCTTGTTGTTGCTGATCCAGGCTTCATGGATATGGCTCATCAGCCAATCGGTAAAACGCTGGGCGGCGGGGAAGGGCAATAGCAGTTTGAAAATCGCCACGATGAACAGCGGTGTGCAGCAGACAATCGTGTTCAGCGCCAACAGCAGCGAGGCAATGACGCCTCGCAGCGGTGCAGGTAGGGAATCCAGCATTTAAAGATCCAAAGGTCGGTTGGCAGCTTGAATCGCGGTCAACGCGATGGTGTAAACGATGTCATCGACCTGCGCGCCGCGCGGCAGGTCATTCACCGGTTTGCGCAGGCCTTGCAGCATCGGCCCGAGGCTGACGCAGTCGGCGCTGCGCTGCACGGCTTTGTGGGTGGTGTTGCCGGTGTTCAGGTCGGGGAACACGAACACCGTGGCACGACCGGCTACCTGACTGTTCGGCGCCAGCTGTCGAGCCACGGTTTCGTTGGCTGCGGCGTCGTATTGCAATGGGCCGTCGATCAGTAGCGAGTTTTGCTGTTCGTGGGCGAGCAATGTGGCCTCGCGAACCTTCTCGACTTCTTCACCGCTGGCCGACTCACCGCTGGAATAGCTGATCATCGCCACACGTGGAGTGATGCCGAACGCCGCGGCCGAATCGGCGCTTTGCAAGGCGATCTCGGCCAGTTCGCTGGCGCTCGGGTGCGGGTTCATCACGCAGTCGCCGTAAACCAGCACTTCTTCCGGAAACAGCATGAAGAACACTGACGACACCAGCGTGCAGCCCGGCGCGGTCTTGATCAGTTGCAGGGCCGGGCGGATGGTGTTGGCGGTGGAATGAATGACCCCGGACACCAGCCCGTCGACTTCATCCAGCGCCAGCATCATGGTGCCGATCACCACGGTGTCTTCCAGTTGCTGCTCGGCCATCGGCGCGTTGAGGCTTTTAGTCTTGCGCAGCGCAACCATCGGTTCGACGTAACGCTCACGGATCAGGTCCGGGTCGAGGATTTCCAGCCCAGGCGGCAACTCGATGCCTTGGGCGCGGGCGACCGCTTCGACGTCCGCCGGTTTGGCCAGCAACACGCAGCGGGCAATGCCGCGCGCCTGACAGATCGCCGCGGCCTGCACGGTCAACGGCTCGCTGCCTTCGGGCAACACGATGCGCTTGTTGGCGGCCTGGGCGCGCTGGATCAGCTGGTAGCGGAACACCGCGGGCGACAGGCGCATTTCCCGTGGCGTGCCGCAACGTTGGTGCAGCCAGTTGGCGTCGAGGTGGCTGGCGACGAAATCGGTGATGATTTCCGCACGTTCGCGGTCGTCGATCGGGATTTCCTTGTTCAAGCCGTTCAACTGGTTGGCGGTGTCGTAGGAACCGGTGCTGACCGACAACACCGGCAAGCCGGCCTGCAAGGCGCCACGGCACAAATCCATGATGCGCGGGTCGGGCAGGGTGTCGCTGGTCAGCAACAGGCCGGCCAGAGGGACGCCGTTCATCGCCGCGAGGCTGACGGCGAGGATGATGTCGTCGCGATCGCCGGGGGTTACCACCAGCACACCGGGCTTGAGCAGCTCCACGGTGTTGCGCATGGTACGCGCGCAGATAATGATTTTGGTCATGCGCCGGGTTTCGTAATCGCCGGCGTTGAGCACCTGAGCGCCCATCAGGTCGGCCACGTCACGGGTGCGCGGTGCGTTCAGTTCCGGTTGATACGGGATGCAGCCGAGCAGGCGGAAGTCGCCACTGCGCAGCAACGGCGAGTGCTCCTTCAGGCGCGAGGCGAAAGCCTCCATGCTTTCGTCGGTCTTGACCTTGTTGAGGATCACGCCCAAGACTTTCGGGTCTTTCGGTCCGCCGAACAATTGCGCCTGCAACTCCACCCGGCCGGACAATTCAGTCAGCACTTCGTTTTCCGGTGCCGAGACCAGAATCACATCGGCGTCCAGGCTCTTGGCCAAATGCAGGTTGACCCGCGCCGCGTAACTGGCGCTGCGGGTCGGGACCATGCCTTCGACGATCAGCACGTCTTTGCCGACAGCGGCTTGCTGATAAAGGGTGATGATTTCTTCGAGCAGTTCGTCCAGCTGACCGTCGCCGAGCATCCGCTCAACATGGGCCAGGCCCAGTGGCTGAGGCGGTTTCAAACCGTGGGTGCGGGCCACCAGTTCGGTGGAGCGTTCAGGGCCCGTGTCGCCCGGGTGCGGCTGGGCAATCGGTTTGAAAAAGCCGACTTTGAGACCGGCCCGCTCAAGCGTACGCACCAGCCCGAGGCTGATGGAGGTCAGACCCACACCAAAATCGGTGGGTGCGATAAAAAAAGTTTGCATGCGAATTCTCTAAGGGAGCATGGCAATGGTGAGCACCTATGGCTGGTGTTCTACCGAATTTCAGTCGCCAAGGTTATCGCTAACCGAGCCTTGTGCGCACCAACCACAATCAAAGGGTTGGCCTATTTTTTCATTACGCAGCGAAGGGTCCAGCACCCAGACCCGGGATTGCCACGGCGGCTGGTGCCGCAGGTGTTGGGTATGGCCGCAGGAAAGCTCGGCCACCCAGTATCCGTCTTCGTCCTGATGAAAACCTGTGACGGTCGAGGCTTTCGTCGCGACCCGTCTGTCCGGGTTGTGTTCGCTTTCGGGCGATTGCTTCGCTAAACTTGGACATTCATCTTTCTTATGCAAAAGGTCTCGCCCCATGCTGATCGCCGCCAATAAGGCTGTCTCCATCGACTATACCCTGACCAACGACGCTGGTGAGGTCATCGACAGCTCCGCCGGCGGCGCGCCGCTGGTCTACCTGCAAGGCGCAGGTAATATTATCCCGGGCCTGGAAAAGGCACTGGAAGGCAAAGCAGTCGGTGACGAACTGACTGTCGCCGTAGAACCTGAAGATGCCTACGGTGAATACGCTGCCGAACTGGTCAGCACCCTGAGCCGCAGCATGTTCGAAGGCGTCGACGAACTGGAAGTGGGCATGCAGTTCCACGCTTCCGCGCCGGACGGCCAGATGCAGATCGTCACCATTCGCGATCTGGACGGCGACGATGTCACTGTCGACGGCAACCACCCGTTGGCCGGTCAGCGCCTGAATTTCCAGGTCAAGATCATCGACATCCGTGACGCCAGCCAGGAAGAAATCGCTCATGGTCACGTCCATGGCGAAGGTGGCCATCACCACTGATTTTCTGCGCTAAGCTTTCGAGAGCTGGAGAGGCGCCCGAGGGCGCCTTTTTAGTCCGCGGCTGTCCTTGATGGCACCGCCAAGTGGCTGTTTTGAGAAGAACACTGGAATTTGGAGTTCGTCATGAGTGCTTTTCACGACCTTAAACTGACAGCCCTGGATGGTCAGGAGCTACCTTTGGCGCCCTTCAAGGGGCGTGTCGTGCTGGTGGTCAACGTTGCCTCCAAATGTGGTTTGACCCCACAGTACGCGGCGCTGGAAAACCTTTACCAGCAATACAAGGACAAGGGGTTCAGTGTGCTGGGCTTGCCGTGCAACCAGTTTGCCGGGCAGGAACCGGGCACCGAGCAAGAGATCCAGGCATTCTGCAGCCTCAACTATGGCGTGACCTTTCCGTTGTCCAGCAAGCTGGAAGTCAACGGCCATGAACGTCATCAGTTGTATCGTCTGCTGGCGGGCGAAGGCGCGGAATTCCCGGGCGACATCACCTGGAACTTCGAAAAATTCCTGCTGGGCAAGGATGGTCGTGTGCTGGCGCGGTTCTCGCCTCGAACGGCGCCGGATGATCATTCTGTCATTCAGGCGATCGAAAAAGCGCTGAGCTGACATCCCCCTCTGTAGGAGCGAGGCTTGCCCGCGAAGGCGTCATATCAGTCGATATCAATGTTGAATGACATGACGCCTTCGCGGGCAAGCCTCGCTCCTACAATGCTTCCTATCTTTTAGACCTTAATCACCGCAATCAATAGTGCTGTGCATCGCTTGCCGCTCCGCATATTATCGCCGTCATAAAGCCTGTCCCGTGGAGCGTCCCATGCCCGTCAAAGCCCTGTTCAAGCCTTTTCATCTAGGCGCTCTCGAGTTGCCGACCCGCGTCGTCATGGCGCCGATGACCCGCTCGTTTTCGCCGGGCGGTGTGCCCAATTCCAAAGTGATCGAGTACTACCGTCGTCGCGCCGCTGCCGGGGTTGGGCTGATCATCACTGAAGGCACCACCGTTGGTCACAAGGCCTCCAACGGCTATCCGAACGTACCGCACTTCTATGGTGAAGTGGCATTGGCCGGCTGGAAGAAAGTCGTCGATGCGGTGCATGCCGAGGGCGGGAAAATCGTTCCGCAACTGTGGCATGTGGGCAGCGTGCGCCGCATCGGCACCGAGCCGGACGCCAGCGTGCCGGGTTACGGTCCGTCGGAAAAATTGAAGGACGGTCAGGTCGTGGTTCACGGCATGACCAAGGAAGATATCCAGGACGTGATCGCCGCGTTCGCCCAAGCTGCCAAAGACGCTCAGAGCATTGGCATGGACGGTGTGGAAATCCACGGTGCCCACGGTTATCTGGTGGACCAGTTTTTCTGGGAAGGCAGCAATCAGCGTACTGACGAATACGGTGGCAGCCTGGCGAACCGTTCGCGCTTCGCCATCGAACTGATTCAGGCGGTGCGTGCAGCGGTCGGCGAAGGTTTCCCGATCATCTTCCGTTTCTCCCAGTGGAAGCAGCAGGACTACACCGCGCGTTTGGTGCAAACCCCGCAAGCCTTGGGTGAGTTCCTCAAGCCATTGTCCGATGCTGGCGTGGACATTTTCCACTGCTCGACGCGACGTTTCTGGGAGCCGGAGTTCGACGGTTCCGAGCTGAACCTGGCCGGTTGGACCCGCAAGCTCACGGGCAAGCCAACCATCACCGTCGGCAGCGTCGGCCTGGACGGTGAGTTCCTGCAATTCATGGTCAACACCGACAAGATTGCGCAACCGGCCAGCCTGGAAAAACTGCTGGAGCGGTTGAATAACGATGAGTTCGATCTGGTGGCAGTGGGTCGTGCATTGCTGGTGGACCCGGACTGGGCGCAGAAAGTGCGGGACGGTCGTGAGCAGGACATTCTGCCATTTAGCCGTGAAGCGTTGATGACGCTGGTTTAAGCGGCATCCGGGCGGGCCTCTTCGCGGGCAAGCCTCGCTCCTACAGGTTAGCGTCGCACGCAATATTGCGAACGACACAAACCCTGTAGGAGCGAGGCTTGCCCGCGAAGCTTTTCAAGGCAACAACGCTGCATCAGGCAGGGATTGCCCCTGCAAACAAGCCCCGCGCAACTGTCCTTCAAACTGCTCGATAATCGCCGCCCAACCCTGGCGGCTCGCATGCTGGCGCGCATTAAGGCGCACACAGCGCAAGGTTTCGCGTTCCTCCAGCAGCCAACGTGCGGCATCGCAGAACGCCTCTTCATCCCCGGGCATAGCCAGTACGCCGTTGTAGCCATGGCGAATATGCTGGGCCGCCGCGGCCTGATCGTACGCGACCACCCCCAGCCCCGAGGCCAATGCCTCAAGCACCACATTGCCGAAGGTTTCGGTCAGGCTTGGAAACAGAAACACATCCCCCGACGCATAGTGACTGGCCAAGGCTTCGCCGCGTTGTGAGCCGCAGAAAATCGCTTCGGGCAATTCCTTCTCCAGCATCGATCGTTGCGGCCCATCACCAACCACAATCAATTTCATTTTTCGTTGTGGATAAGTCATTTTCAGCGTGTCGAAACTGCGCTTGAGCAAGCCAAGATTTTTCTCTGGCGCCAGGCGTCCTACGTGGATCAAGGCAATATCTTCCTCGGCCAGTCCCCATTGCTCGCGCAGCGATTTCAGCCGTTTGGCCGGATGAAACAACTGGCTGTCGACACCTCGAGAGAGCAGCGCCAGGCGCTCGAAACGGCGGCGTTCCAGTTCCAGTCGCTGGCTGGCACTGGGCACCAGGGTCAGGGTCGAGCGATTGTGAAACCAGCGCAGGTAGTGAGTCAGCAAGCGCGTCAGCAGCCCGAGACCGTACTGGCTGGAGTACTGCTGAAAATTGGTATGAAAGCCACTGACCACCGAAATCCCCAAGCGCCGCGCCGCGCGCAATGCGGACAACCCCAGCGGTCCTTCGGTGGCGATGTACAACACGTCCGGACGATGGCGTTTCCAGCGCCGCAGCAGCTTGTGCATCGACGACTGACCCCATTGCAGGCCGGGATAACCCGGCAGCGGCCAGCCTCGACACAGCAGCAACTCATCGTTGCTGCCCATGAGCGGGTCGCCACCCTGACGTGGCCGCACCAACTCCACCTGATGCCCGCGCGCGCGCAAACCATCGAACAAGCGGCCAAGGGTATTGGCCACGCCGTTGATTTCCGGAGGGAAGGTTTCGGTGATCAGGGTGATATGCAGAGCTGTCGTCATGACCTCAGTGTCGGCTGAGGCCATGTCGTCATTGTGACGGTGGGATGATGGATTTGTGACGAGATACTTGGCGGTGACGATTTGTGTTCATCGGACATCGCTCAGTAACCCTTGGACTCAAGGGCTCCGCTATCACCACGGCACTGGCGGGGGATGGGCTACGGCGCGGGCGATACACGACCGTGACTTATGGTCGATCGGGGCGTTCGGCGAGTCCCAGGTGCGCTGCCCCAATGGCAGTAACCACGATTTCAGCTGAGTCCACATTTCCTCGGGCGAACTGAACTCCGGCTTCTCGATCCACAATTGGATGCCTGCCCCCGCCATCGCCGGACTTTGCGCAGGAATTTCGGTGAAAGCACCTCCTGCCTTGTCCATGAAGCGGTTGGCTCGCCAGACATCATAAATGCCATGAGGCGAATGTTTGGCGTGGAAGAGGTTGTCCCAGGTTTTGTTGATAACAAAGTAGAAGTCACCGTGGGCGTTGATCACGGTATAGCCGGCATCCACCAACTCCTGCACGTTCATAAGGTTTTTCACGCTGCCCCAGATGCTCCAGCATTCGATTTGCACATGTTTGTCCAAGGCGATGATTTGATTTTTTTGCACGGCTCCATCGTTCCAGACCCGGGCGATTTTGCCTTTCACCCTTACAAAATCCGCCAGTTCATTAACGAAGTACCTGACGGCATCCTCGGAATTAGCCTCTGGATTATCTGAAGCATCACGTGCGTATTGAGCCAATTTTGGCGTGTTGTTCGGGGTGATCGGACTTAGAAAGAATTCGTCTGCCCCCAAATGGACATATCGACTGTCTGGAAACATATCCAATAGGTCGCAGAACAGTGTTTTCAGAAAGTCCCGGGCGGCGGGGATGCTGAAGTCGAGGGCTTTCGAGACAACGATACCGTTACTGAGCTTGAGTTGAAACTCTGGTCTGTCGCGCAATATCCAGCCCATATGCCCAGGCATATCCAGCTCTGGAATAACCTGGACATGATAAGCGGCGGCAGTGTCGAGCACGCGTTTCAGATCTGCTGCACTCCAGGCATCATCGCTGGAAATATCCGGGAAGGAAGGGAACATTACCCTTACCCCCTCATTGTCGGTGAGGTGTAGATGCAGTGTGTTGAGCTGGTTCCAGGCCATTTCCTGTATCAGACAGATCACCCACTCAGGACTGAACTGCCGACGCCCCATATCAATCATCACCGAGCGTTCGGCATAGACGGGGGCGTCGATCACTACGCCTGGGTCAAGCACCGTAGATACCCGAACCGCTTTATGCAGGGTCGTCAGCGCACGGGCCATGGCTCCCGGATTTTGCGCGGTGACGCGAATGGAGCGAGTGATATCGATCCGGTAGACCTCACCTTCACCATTGGCAGGGATAGGTGTATCTGCGGTATCCGGAGTGGACAGTGTCAACACTACATCGCCATCACCCGCCGGAGGGATACCTTCCGATCTCAGTACGATTGCTGGTGGCCGTGTGAGTTCGGCTGCACTCGTGAAGCCGAATGCCAAGCGTGTTGCCAAAGGGCGAAGACGCTCATCGTCAATAAGTATTCGCGTGCTCGCACTGACTACAAATCCTGTATGAGGCTCAGCAAATCCTGCATGAGACTCGGCGTGGAGTACGGATGGACTCATGCTGAGCCATGGGAAGCGCTCATTTTCACAGTGGGTATTGTGGCTTTCTGCAGCTGTTGTCATCGGTCTGATCTCCAAAAGTCGAGGGCGTCACTAAACCCTGACTACTTGAAGGTTTTTGACATGACTGAGCCCGAAGACTTATTGAATACCTGGCGCTGGCGGCTGGCTACTGTCAGAAGTAACAGGTAAGAAAAGGGCGGTAGCTAAAACAGAGCAACGATCCTGTTGGATAGAAGGCCCGGGAAACAGGGATGAGACTCTCACGAGGTAGCACCCCTGTGCTTAAAGCCGAGCTCTAATCAGCAGATCGTGTCACCAGATTTTCCGCGCCACGCTCACGCACCCAGAATAACGTTGCCCCGGCCACGGCCGCCGGCATCATCAGAATGTTGACCACCGGAATCAGCAACACCAGATACACGCTCCCGCCGAAGCCGAGGCTCTGCCAGCGCTTCTGCCGCAGCCAGGCGAGCATCTCGTTCCAGCCGAGTTTGTGGTTGTCTGCCGGGTAGTCGATGTACTGGATCGCCATCATCCACACCCCGAACAACAGCCACAGTGGCGCGGCGATGATGTTGACCACCGGGATGAACGACAGGATGAACAGACCGATGGCCCTGGGCAGGAAGTAGCCGAGTTTGCGCATTTCCCGGGACAGGGTGCGCGGGATCATGGCGATCAGTTCGCCCCAGCTGAAGGCCGGGAAGTCGTCGGTGCCGCGCACCACCACTTCGACTTTCTCCGCGAGGAAGCCATTGAACGGCGCGGCGATGATGTTGGCGAGCATGGTGAAGGTGAAAAACACCATCAACACGACCAACACGACGAAAATCGGCCAGAGGATGTAGCTCAGAAAGCTCAGCCAATCAGGCAGGGACGGCATCAGCGTATCGACCCACATACTGAACTGATGGCCAGCCAGATAGATCAATCCGACGAACAGCACCAGGTTGATCGCCAACGGCAACAACACGAACAAGCGCAGGCTTGGGCTCAGGACCAGCTTGAGGCCCTCGCGCAGGTATTGCGGGCCAGACAGAACGGGGGCGGGCATAACGTGCTCCGAGCAAAGGGGAAACGCGCCGACCTTACCGGCTTTGCCTGACAGGCGAAAGCGCGGTAGCGGCATCGACATTAACTGTAACAAAGGCGTCTATATATTCACCTCGATGGGATAGAGACCGCCTATGAGCTGGATTGTTAAACCGTATTTCCTTAATCTTCGCCCCCTCGATACGCTGCACCCATTCTTTTTACAGGACTGTCGAGCCCAAGCCTTCCCCAAGTGCTTTCAACGGTCCTTTTTTATTCCCGCCGGCAATCCGGCGTTCCGCGCCCAGTGTTTCGGGCTCGGTCAACAGGAGCAGGTCATGTCTGAAGTTCGTCATTCGCGAGTGATTATTCTCGGTTCCGGCCCTGCCGGTTACAGCGCCGCGGTCTATGCCGCCCGTGCCAACCTCAAGCCACTGTTGATCACCGGCATGCAGGCCGGCGGTCAACTGACCACCACCACCGAAGTCGACAACTGGCCGGGCGACGTCCACGGCCTGACCGGCCCGGCGCTGATGGAGCGGATGAAAGAGCACGCCGAGCGCTTTGAAACCGAGATCGTGTTCGATCACATCAATGCCGTGGACTTCGCCGCCAAGCCCTACACCCTGATTGGCGACAGCGCGACTTACACCTGCGACGCACTGATCATTGCTACCGGCGCCAGCGCCCGCTACCTCGGCCTGCCGTCGGAAGAAACGTTCATGGGCAAAGGCGTTTCGGCCTGTGCGACGTGTGACGGTTTCTTCTATCGCAACAAGCCCGTGGCTGTAGTGGGTGGTGGTAATACGGCTGTGGAAGAAGCCCTGTACCTGGCCAACATCGCCAGCACCGTCACCTTGATCCACCGTCGCGAAACGTTCCGCGCCGAGAAGATCCTGATCGACAAGCTCAATGCCCGGGTTGCCGAAGGCAAGATCATCCTCAAGCTGAACTCGACCCTGGACGAAGTGCTGGGCGACAACATGGGCGTGACCGGTGCTCGCCTGAAGAACAACGACGGCAGCTTCGACGAGCTGAAAGTCGACGGCGTATTCATCGCCATCGGCCACACCCCGAACACTTCGTTGTTCGAAGGTCAGCTGACGTTGAAAGACGGCTATCTGGTTGTGCAGGGCGGCCGTGACGGCAACGCCACTGCAACCAACCTCGAAGGCATCTTCGCCGCCGGTGACGTGGCTGACCACGTTTACCGCCAGGCCATCACCTCGGCCGGCGCCGGTTGCATGGCGGCACTGGATGCCGAGCGTTACCTCGACGATCTGCAGAACGCTTGATTCTGATTCTGTAGAAAGCAAAAAACCGGCTTCGGCCGGTTTTTTTGTGCGTGCGATTTGTTGCCGATCAAAGTACCTGTGGGAGCAAGCCTGCTCGCGATAGCGGTGTATCAGTCGACATCAAGATTGAATGGTAAATCGCTATCGCGAGCAGGCTCGCTCCCACATGGACTGTATGGACTTTGGGATCAGGACAATTTCGCGAGGCACGCCTCAAGAATATCCAGCCCTTCCTCCAGCACTGCCGCCTCTGTAGTTAAAGGCGCGAGCAGCCGAATAATGTGCCGCGATTTGCCGCTGGGCATCAGCAACAAGCCCGAGTCGCGCGCGAGGGCCAGAAGCTGCGTCAACTGCGCCGAAGCCGGTGTGCCATCGGCATTGATCAGTTCGATGCCGCGCATTGCCCCGACGCCGGTCAAGCGGCCCAGATACGGTGACAGTTCGCAGGCTCGCCAGGATGTGTAGCGGCTGACAATCGCTTCTTCCTGTTGCGCACCCCAGGCGTGCAGATGTGCGTCAGTCATTTCGTCCAGGGTCGCCAACGCGGCCGCACAGGCGATGGGGTTGCCCGAGTAGGTGCCGCCTAATCCGCCCTTGGGCAAGTTATCGAGTAGCGACTTGCGCCCGACAACCGCCCCCAGCGGCACGCCGCCGGCAATGCTTTTGCCCAGCAGGATCAGGTCCGGTTCAATACCCAATCGCGAGAACGCAAACCGCTGGCCGGTACGGCCGAAGCCGGACTGGATTTCATCGGCGATCAGCAGGATGCCTTTCTCGTCACAGAAACGTCGCAGCGCTTGGGCAAATTCCACATCCATCGCCAGGAAACCCGCTTCGCCCTGTACCGGTTCGACAATAAAACAGGCCACGTCATCAACGTCGATCTCGACGCTGAACAGCCGCTCCATCGCCTTCAGGGCCTCGGCACAGGTCACGTCATTGTCTTTGCTGGGGAAGGGCAGGTGGAACACGGGCCCCGGTAGCACACCGACTTTCTGCTTGTACGGCGCGACTTTGCCGTTGAGGTTGAGGGTGGCGAGTGTGCGACCGTGGAAGGCGCCGTCGAAGGCGATGACTGCCGTGCGACCGGTGGCGCCACGGACGATCTTCAGAGCGTTTTCCGCCGCTTCTGCACCGCTGTTGGTGAGCATGCCGCTGACCGGGTAATCCACCGGGATAAACGCCGTCAGGCGATCCATCAGTTCGAGGTAAGGCGCATGCGGGGCGGCGTTGAACGCGTAATGGGTCAGCCGGGTGGCTTGTTCGCAAATGGTCTCGACGATGCGTGGATGGCAATGGCCGAGGTTCAGCACGCCGATACCACCGACGAAATCGATGTAGCGTTTGCCATCGGTGTCCCAGACCTCGGCGTTTTTGCCGTGGCTGAGCGTGACGGGATGAACGATGTTGATTGACTGACTGATGTTTTCGCTGCTCATGGATACCGGACTCAGAAGAAGGGATGCTTCTTTTTATCTAAGCCGCGAGCAGCGGTGCCCGGCAAACGAAATAAAGTCGCCGGGTCAATATTAAAAGTCGGGATGTGCCGCTAATACCTGTAGGAGCACGGCTTGCCGGCGATGGCGTTCTTGGGATCGCCTTCGCGGGCAAGCCTCGCTCCTACAAAAAGCGTTCAGCGGCGAGTCAGCGGCTGCTGCGAGAACTTCACACCGGCCAACCCATGGGCGATCAACGCGCGGATATTGCCATGGTCGCTGCCTTCAGGCGTGGCCACTACCGAGCGGTAATGCTCGCCAAATGCCAACAGCGCTTCCTCATCGTTCAGACCTTCCAGCAATGCCAGACCCAGGGTTTTGCACGAACCTTCGTTCTGCCCGGCGGCGTTTTCCACACCACCGTTACTGAACGACTGGGGCTGATAGTCGTAACCGGCTGCGATGAATGCCAAGGTATCGGCGAAAGCGTGTTCACCGCTCTTGAGGCTGGCGTGCAGGGTGTTCAAATCACTCATTGGGTTTTCCTTTGGCGAACGCCGCTTGCTGGTCGGCGCTGGCTTCGTTCTGGTATTGGGCTTTCCACTCGGCGTACGGCATGCCGTAAACCACTTCGCGGGCTTCGTCGAGGCTGACGTCGATCTGGCGTTCGTCGGCGGCGGCCTTGTACCACTTGGACAGGCAGTTGCGGCAGAAACCCGAGAGGTTCATCAGGTCGATGTTCTGCACGTCCTTGCGGCTGTCCAGGTGGGCAACCAGCCGGCGAAAGGCGGCGGCTTCAAGTTCCAGGCGTTGTTGCTCGGTCATAAGGGGCTCTTTGAGACAGCTGCAAGCTGCAAGATGTGGTTTGCGGTGGCTTGTAGCTTACAGCTTGAAGCTTAAGGCTTGAAGCTTAGCGGCTTGCCGCGAGCGTTATCGATACCGACTCGGCGAAGCGCAAGGCATGGGGCTTGTCGACTTCGACTTCGGCGTACAGCACCGACTCGTTGACCATGATCAGGTCCAGCAACTCCTGGGTCAGGCGTTCGAGCAGGGCAAAGCGATTGCCCTCCACGTGGGCGATGATCGCCTTGGTGATGGTGCGGTAATTCAATGCGTGATCGATATCGTTGTCACGCACTGCGTCCTGGGCGGCGTACAGGATGGTCAGGTTGATCAGCACATCCTGCTTGTTGAGGATTTCGTCCTCGTTGATCCCGATGAAAGTTCGCAAACACAGGTCCTTGACCCGGATGCGTGCCATTCCTGGTTGAAGTTGTGGCATTGCTACTTGCTCCGTCCAATCAATTGCAGGAACTCCTGGCGGGTATTGCTCGACTCGCGGAAGGCGCCGAGCATCACCGAGGTGTTCATGGTCGAATTCTGTTTTTCGACGCCGCGCATCATCATGCACATGTGCTGGGCTTCGATAACCACCGCGACACCGGCGGCGTCGGTCACTTGCTGCACGGCGTCGGCGATTTGCCGGGTGAGATTTTCCTGGATTTGCAGTCGGCGGGCGAACATATCCACAAGCCGCGCAATCTTCGACAGGCCCAGCACCTTGCCCGTTGGAATATAAGCCACATGAGCCTTGCCGATGAAGGGCAGCATGTGATGTTCACAGAGCGAGTACAGCTCTATGTTGTCGACGATCACCATTTCATCGTTATCTGAGGCAAACAGCGCGCCGTTGACGATCTCGTCGACACTTTGCTCGTAACCATGACACAGGTATTGCATCGCCTTGGCGGCGCGCACCGGGGTGTCTTGCAGTCCTTCGCGGTCGGGGTTTTCACCGAGGCCGATCAGAATCTCGCGATAGCTCTGGGACAAGGAGTTGTGTGGCGGGAATAACGTCATGGGACATCCTCGCGGGAGCGGCTTATTTGACGTGCCGTCCGCCGTTGACGGTCAGGGTCGTGCCGGTGACATAAGGGTTGTCGAGCAAATAGCGCAGGCTCTGGTAGATCACTTCGCTGCCGGGCTCGATGCCCAGTGCCGATTTGGCCAGAACCCTGGCGCGGTACGCCGCGTCGTCGTCGGGATTGAACAGTAGCAGGGCTGGCGCGATACCGTTGACCTTGATTCCCGGCGCGTACTTCGCGGCAAAAGACAGGGTCAGGCTGTCGAGCCCGGCTTTGCTGGCGCAGTAGCCGATGTGCTTGCTGCTGCCCCTGCGGGTCACGTCATCACTGATATGCACGATATCGGCGGGATTTGAGCGCCGTAGCGAATCGGCACAGTGCAGGTTGATCAGGTAAGGCGCCAGCATGTGCACGCTGAACATGCGGGTGAAGGCCGCGGCTTCGGAGCCCGGGGTTTCTGCCTGCCATTCGGAAGCGTTATGGACAATCGCCCGCAAACTGTCGGTGTGGTTTTTCAGTTCGCCGATGAACGCAAGGATGCCGGCCTCGCTGGAAAAGTCCGCAAACACCGCGGTCGCCCCCAGATCACGCAGGGTTTGCACACCAGGGCGTTCGCTGCGATAGCTGAAAATGACCGGATAGCCGTCTTCGAGCAAACGCTGCGCACAGTGCAGGCCGACACGCTGGCCGGCACCGGTGATGAGGATTGGGGCTGCGGTAGAGGTCATGAACGGCTCGCGTCGCGGTAAGAGCAAAACTATACCAGCGACGGGAGTTGTTCACCTACGTCCTGCGATCGTCGCCTTTGTAGGAGCGAGGCTTGCCCGCGAAGAACGATGACGCGGTTTGAGAGATAGACCGGATTGTCTTCTTCGCGGGCAAGCCTCGCTCCTACAAAAGGGGTTATTGATTTTGGGGGGAGGGTTCGGCGGGCAACGGACGTGCCGATGGGGTTTGCAGCCACCCGGCCAGCAGACGAGTCGACAACGGAATGAAGAAGTAAACCATCAACGGCGTCAGGCACAGGGTGCTGACAAACACACGGGTCAGCAAACCCGTTTCAGCCAGCAGCGGCCCCAATACAAAGTTGAACAACAGGGACACCGGAAAGAACGCCAGCCAGATGGCCACGGCTTGTTTCCAGCGTGGCGGACGTTGACCGACCGCACCGAACCAGCCATCGATGCCACGGACCCGATGTTCCGAAGGGTGGGCAAACAGATCACTGCCGCGTCCCAGCCAGGCAGTGCGCGATGCGGAATGCTCCCAGGCGTGCATGGTCTGCTCGTCGGCGAAGCGAAAGATAATCTGGAATTCGTCATCATCGGGCGGTGGCGCGAGCACACCAGAGCCGAGGTAACCGGGGAAGTCGGTGGCCAGTTGTTCGCCTTCGCGCAACCAGGCCATCAGGTCCTGATAACGCCCATCGGCGACGCGGCGCGCAACCATCAGGGTGACGGGTGAAGTAGACATTGTGTATCTCCATATTACTAACACGTCGCTCCGGATAAGAGCTTCGCCAGACACAGCGCCGGGGTGGTGGGCTGCATCTCAAGACAAGCAAGGATTATTCCTGATTATGCCATGGACGTCTGTGCCAATTAGTTCAACAACCTGTTGAGCACTAATGGGGCAGTGGAGTTAGAATCGGATCCAATTTTATACATGGACGTAGATTTCAAAATGCCTGTGCTGACCGACGTTGCACCTGGCTTGCCTCCCAGTACCTCGCTGATGCGAGAAGAGCTGTTTCCGATTCGTGAGGTCGCGCGCCTGACAGGGGTCAACCCGGTCACGCTACGCGCATGGGAGCGGCGGTACGGTTTGATACAACCTACGCGCACCGAAAGCGGACACCGTTTGTATTCGATGACCGATATCGAGCGTGTTCGCAGCATCCTCGGCTGGATAGAACGCGGCGTCTCGGTCAGCAAGGTCGGCAAAATACTGGCCAAGACCGAGCCGCTCAAGGTGCTGGCGCAGGTCATTCCCAACGAACTCGTTCAAGCCGACTACGACCAATGGCAGCAGCGGGTCAAGGCGGCGGTGGATGCTTTTGACGAAGTTCAACTGGAGCATGTCTACGGTCAGATTTTTTCCAGTTACCCGCTGACGGTGGTGTTTCAGGACATTCTGATTCCGGTCTGGAAGCGATTGCTACAACGCCATGAAACGTTCGGTCAGACCAGCGAGTGGCTTTTCCTCGATGGTTTTCTGCGTTCTCGAGTGTTGCAACGCCTGCTGCTGGTACGTGTCATGCAACCGCGACGAGTAATTGTCTGCGCACTGGCCGATCAATGTCGCGAGCTCGATGTGCTGGTCACGGCGCTGTATCTGAGCAGCGTCGATTCGGCTATTCAGTTGCTGGCGATCGGTCAGCCTTTCGACGAGTTGATTTTGGTCTGTGAGAAGATCAAGTCCAAGGCACTGGTGCTGGTTTCCAATCACGCGCCGGCTGCCGAACTGCCTAGACGTTTGAAACGCTTGGCCATGAGCCTGGATTGTCAGGTGTTGCTGGCCGGAGAGGCATCGGACCTGGCACAGGAGAGCCTGGCTGGATCATCGGTCGGTTGTCTGGGAAACGAGGGAGTGTTAATGCGCCAGCGTCTGAAGCAGTTCCTGGCGGGAAACCTGGATACCTGAGCGTAGATAGACTGAAAGATCAGATATGCAGGGCAGGATGGGTCAGGCGATGTTGCTGAAGAATGTACTGACGCAGACGTTCGGTTTCGTCCTTGTCACTCTGGCTCAATTCGTAGGCGTAGAAACCCTGCTCGGTTTCACGCTCGAAGGTGCCGCGTAACGCAATCCGCTCATAACCTGACGGGCTGAACCACAGCGCGAAGTGCTTTGGCGCCTTGGTCTTGTTGCGAACCTCCAGCAAAACCCCTTTGAACGATATTTCATGCACCCACATCGTGCCGGGTTGGCCCTTGGCATTTTCCAGTGCCACGGGCTCTTCGAGCACCAGGCGCCATGGCCGAATCATCGGTCCGTCTTCATAGATGCTGGGGACGCCGAGGCGTAGATGCATGGCGTGAAATTCATCTTCCACCAAGTGCAGCGGGAAGGTCATTTGCTGATTTTCGAAGTTGGCCTGGATGGTGACTTGTTCATGAGCGGCCAGGCGTGTGAGCAAGTCACGAATCTGCGAACCACCGTTGACGAGTAGGCTCGACGTCGCATCTCGCACATTGAGCTGCGGGTTGTGTTGCATGTTCTGGATAAAATCCAGCTCATCCTGCGTCAGGAGTGCGTCGCGCTGCATGATTTTGCTCGAAAGTAATAATTACAAAGTCATCGGTGATTGTAGTAAATGACCACTAATTCGCAGATTGGTTTGAGCCGTTCGTCGTTTTTAGTGCGACAAGTTCCGCCTGTACCTCAGCCAACTGCGCCTCCAGCTGCGCGACTCGCTGCTGCGCCTTGACCTGAACCGTGACGTCTTTCTGCACCCCGACGAAATAGGTTTGTCCGTCGTGCGGGTTTTTTACCGTGGAAAGCGACAGTTCGTTCCAGAACGGCGTGCCGTCCTTGCGGTAATTCCTGAGGATTTCCCGGCAGGAGCCACCACTGCCCAACGCCTGCCGAATCAAGGCGAGGGCAGCCTGATCCCGGTCTCCTGCCTGCAAGAAGCGGCAATCCTGATAAAGGATTTCTTCGCTGGTATAACCCGTCAGGCGCTCGAATGCCGGGTTTACGTAAATCAGGATGTTGTCCTGTTCGCCTTCCTTTTCGGCAATCACGATGCCGTCATTGGAGGCGTCAATCACCATTTGCAGCAGTGAGGCATTGATCATCGCAGGGTCCTTTGCGTCTTGATTGATACGCTGCATTCTAAAAGATCAATGAGGTCGGTGCTGTTAATATCTCGTACTTATATTTAGATTCAGGATCAGAATTGATGAAAGTCGCCATCCTTTCCGGCTCGGTGTACGGCACGGCTGAAGAAGTCGCCCGCCATGCTGCAAGCATTTTGAACGCCGCCGGTTTTGAAACCTGGCACAACCCGCGCGCGACACTCGCCGATGTTCAGGCGTTTGGCCCCGAAGCGTTTCTGGCCGTGACCTCGACCACCGGCATGGGCGAGTTGCCGGACAATCTGCAGCCGTTGTATTTCGCCATACGCGATCAGTTGCCGGCGGCCTGGCGTGGTTTGCCGGGCGCGGTGATCGGTTTGGGCGATTCCAGTTATGGCGACACGTTCTGCGGCGGCGGCGAACAAATGCGTGAATTGTTCGGCGAACTGGGCGTGCGTGAAGTGCTGCCAATGCTGCGCCTGGACGCCAGCGAAACCGTAACGCCGGAAACCGACGCCGAGCCATGGCTGGCGGAACTGGCCAGCGCACTGCGAGGCTGACGTGTGCGGGTGCTCTGAATGGATCCAGACTCACCCGCGCACTGACTCGCTCGGCCATCAAGCTGGCTGCCAATGCAACTATACGAAGTCCGGGGGCTGACTAGACTGCTGTAACGCAGCAAAAAACAATAAAAACCCAGAAAAATAAAAAAGAGAATCCTTGCCGTGAGCGTAGCCCCCGTCCAATCGCCACACAGCATCAAAGACAAAGTCAGTGCCGCCGAATGGCAGGCCCGAGTCGACTTGGCTGCCTGTTATCGTCTGGTCGCCCTGCATGGCTGGGACGATCTGATCTTCACGCACATTTCCGCCAAGGTGCCGGGCACTGAAGACTTCCTGATCAACCCCTTCGGGCTGATGTTCCATGAAATGACTGCGTCGAGCCTGGTCAAGGTCGATCAGGCTGGCAACAAGTTGATGGACAGCCCTTACGAGATCAACCCGGCGGGTTACACCATCCACAGCGCCGTGCATGAAGTCCGTCATGATGTCGTGTGCGTACTGCACACCCACACAGCGGCGGGGGTGGCGGTATCGGCGCAGAAGCAGGGCATCTTGCCGATCAGTCAGCAGTCCTTGTTCGTCCTTTCCAGCCTGGCTTATCACGCCTACGAAGGCGTTGCGCTGAACCATGAAGAAAAGGCGCGACTGCAAGCCGACCTCGGAGAAAACAATTTCCTGATGCTGCACAACCACGGTCTGTTGACCTGTGGCGGCACCATCGCCGACACGTTCCTGATGATGTTTACCTTCCAGC
The DNA here is from genome assembly GCF_000282555.1 of Pseudomonas sp. GM102. Taxonomy (NCBI): domain Bacteria; kingdom Pseudomonadati; phylum Pseudomonadota; class Gammaproteobacteria; order Pseudomonadales; family Pseudomonadaceae; genus Pseudomonas; species Pseudomonas sp. GM102. The sequence continues at coordinate 82,210 of NZ_AKJB01000062.1, forward strand.
GCGCCTGCGAAATTCAGGTGCTGGCGCAGAACGGTGGCGCGGAGTTGATCGCCATCGAACCGCAGATTCTGGCGGGCGCCAAGGCGATGATCGCCGGTGTCACCAAAAGTACTCAAGGGATGGGCGGTGCGCTGGCCTGGCCGGCGCTGCTGCGCAAACTCGATAAACAAGACCCGGGTTATAAACTCTAAATGGCCCTCGCCGAGATTCCCCTGTGTGTCTGGCGCAAGCGCGGCCAGACGTTCGTATTTCACGGTCAGACCATCCGCTATTGGACCGCTGGGCAGGGCGAGCCGCTGTTGCTGATCCATGGCTTCCCGACCGCCAGTTGGGACTGGCATTACCTGTGGCAACCGCTGGCGCAGCGCTATCGGGTAATTGCCTGCGACATGCTCGGCTTCGGTGATTCGGCCAAACCGGTGAGTCACGACTACAGCCTGCTGGAACAGGCCGATCTGCAACAGGCCTTACTGGCGCATCTGAACGCTGAGCAACCCGTTCACCTGTTGGCACACGATTATGGCGACAGCGTGGCCCAGGAACTGCTGGCCCGGCACTATGAAACGCGCGCTGATATCGCCAGTTGCGTCTTCCTCAATGGCGGTCTGTTTCCCGAAACCCATCGTCCAGTGTTGATGCAAAAACTCCTGCTCAGCCCCTTCGGCTGGATGATCGGGCGAGCCTTTAGCCGTGACGCGTTGGTGAAGAGTTTCCAGCAGATCTTCGGCCCACAGACCCGGCCCACCGAAAGCGAACTGGATGATTTCTGGAGCCTGGTCGACAGCAATCACGGGCAACGGATCATGCACAAATTGATCAGTTATATCCCGCAGCGCCGTGTCCAGCGTGAACGTTGGGTCAGCGCCATGCAACGTGGCGAGGTGCCGTTGCGGGTCATCGATGGCGAGGTCGATCCGGTTTCTGGCGGGCACATGGTGGCGCGCTATCGGCAACTGATTCCCGCCCCGGATACGGTCCTGCTGCCTGAGATTGGCCATTACCCACAGATCGAAGCGCCGGCGCAGGTACTCAAGCACTACCTGGAATTTCGCGATCGGCTGGTTTCACCGCCGCGCAAAGCGGCCTGTTCCTGACTATCCCGCTGCCTTATTGCGCACCATTCAGCTGCCCCCGTGTTCATTGTGACCGGCAGCGCTGTGGCTGACACTCGCACTCATTGTCCCTTGGCCTGCTGGAGTTCCCCATGAATGAGTCTGTGCGCTTCGAAGATAAAGTGGTGATCGTCACCGGTGCGGGCGGTGGCTTGGGGCGGGCGCACGCGCTGTTGTTCGCAAAGCAGGGCGCCAAAGTGCTGGTCAATGATCTCGGCGGTTCGGCTCAAGGCGAAGGCGCCAATGCGTCGGCGGCCGATCGTGTGGTGATGGAGATTCGCGAAGCGGGCGGCACCGCCGAGGCCAACCACGACTCCGTCACCGACGGTGACAAAATCGTTCAGCATGCACTCGACACTTTTGGCCGTGTCGATGTCGTGGTGAACAACGCCGGCATCCTGCGGGACAAGACCTTTCACAAAATGGACGACAGCGACTGGGACCTGGTTTACCGCGTCCACGTCGAAGGCGCCTACAAGGTCACCCGCGCCGCCTGGCCACACATGCGCGAGCAAAACTATGGCCGCGTCATCTTCACCGCCTCGACTTCGGGCATCTACGGCAACTTCGGTCAGTCCAACTACGGCATGGCCAAACTCGGCCTCTATGGCCTGACCCGCACCCTCGCCATCGAAGGCCGCAAGAACAACATTCTGGTCAACGCCATCGCCCCGACCGGCGGCACCCGCATGACCGAAGGCCTGATCCCGCCACACGTGTTCGAACAACTCAAACCGGAACTGGTCAGCCCGCTGGTGGTGTACCTGGGCAGCGAACATTGCCAGGAAACTTCGGGGTTGTTCGAAGTGGGTGGCGGCTGGATGGGCAAGGTGCGCTGGGAGCGCAGCCTTGGGGCCGGGTTTGATCCGCGGGTGGGGTTTTCGCCGGAAGATGTGGCGGCGCATTGGCAGCAGATTTGTGATTTTGAGGGGGCAGCGCATCCGAAGGACAATATTGAGGCGCTGAAGGAAATGATGGAGAACTTGCAGAAGTATTCCATCTGATTGCGCGACATCTGCCGGACTTGCCTTGATGCCAGTCAGTTAACAGCGATCCGGAAGTTGAAGAACCATTGTGGCGAGGGAGCTTGCTCCCGTTGGACGGCGAAGCCGTCCTAAAAGCGATGGCTGCTGCGCAACCGAATGGGGGCAAGCTCCCTCGCCACAGGTACGATGTTCCTCTCTTAAAACTTTAACTGACTGGCCTTGGGGCTTGCCCTGAGTACTGCCGTCACCCCTCGATGATTCCCTGCCTGAAAAGCTTTCGCTCATAAAAAAGGCCGCTGCAAACGCAGCGGCCAAAGTAAGACGTTGGATCAAGGAGCAACAAATCAACGTCAGTGAACAGGGGGCGATGAGTCGAAAAAATACGCTTCAAATCATCTGGAATCTGTCGCCAACGGGGTGGGTCTATCATCCCCGTCGCTTCGTGCTTTCAGGCCGTTTGCCGTGAAAGCCCGGCAAGAATAAGGGCTTGAGCGCAAAGGAAAAATAGCGATTCCAGACATGCACTGTTGCAGTCTGAGCAACAGTCTTTGGCTGCCCCCTGTAACAGCTGCCGAACGCAGCCTCGCGAGCTCGGCAGCTGCTACAAGCGAACGCAGCCTTCGGCAGCTGCTACGCCCATGTCCCATGCGCTGCGCTGATAACCCTCCATCCAGCCCATCCATACCCCGCGCAAAACCCCGTCCCATGCGGGCATTCATCCTTTGGAGGGACAACGCGAATACCTCCTTGGTGCGCTTATCGCTCCCGGCGTGCGGCAGTAGGGTGGGGCCTTCTGTCACTCACCGGGGAAGACGCATGACAAAAACAACAATGCGCGCCATCTTCAAACCGCAAGCGCTGGCCGCTGCGGTGGCCTTGGGCTGCTGTGCCCAGGCGCAGGCTGTTTCATTCAACATCGGCGAAATCGAGGGGCAGTTCGATTCCTCGTTGTCGGTCGGCGCGAGCTGGGGCATGCGCGATGCCGACAAGTCACTGGTGGGCACCGTCAACGGCGGTACCGGCCAGTCTTCGACCGGTGATGACGGACGCCTGAACTTCAAGAAAGGCGAGACCTTCTCCAAGATCTTCAAAGGTATCCACGACCTCGAATTGAAGTACGGCGACACAGGTGTGTTCGTCCGTGGCAAGTACTGGTACGACTTCGAGCTGAAGGATGAAGATCGCGAGTTCAAGCAGATCAGTGACAACGGTCGCAAAGAGGGCGCCAAGTCTTCGGGCGCGCAGATCCTCGATGCGTTCGTCTATCACAACTATTCCATTGCCGATCTGCCAGGCACAGTGCGCGCCGGCAAACAGGTGGTTAGTTGGGGGGAAAGTACCTTCATCGGCAACTCGATCAACAGCATCAACCCGGTCGACGTTTCCGCATTCCGTCGTCCTGGCGCGGAGATCAAGGAAGGCCTGATTCCGGTGAACATGCTGTTCGCCTCTCAGGGCCTGACCGATCAGCTCACCGTGGAAGGCTTCTACCAACTGGAGTGGGATCAGACTGTCCTCGACAACTGCGGCACCTTCTTCGGTGTCGACGTGGCGGCGGACGGTTGCAACACCGGTTACACCGTCGGCAACCCGGCGATTGCCCCGTTGGCGCCGCTCGCGGCAGCCTTTGGTCAACCTATCCAAGTCAGCCGTGAAGGTGTGATCGTGCCCCGTGGCGGTGACCGCGATGCCCGGGATTCCGGGCAGTGGGGCACAGCCTTGCGCTGGCTCGGTGACGACACCGAATACGGCCTCTACTTCATGAATTACCACAGTCGCACACCCACCGTCGGCACCTCCACCGCCGGGCTGTCGACACTGGCCAGGCTGCCGGGCATGATCAGCGCCGCCAACCGTCTGGCCCCGGGCAGCGGCTCGGGCCTGGCGCAAAGCGTGATGCTCGGGCGCGGCCAGTATTACCTCGAATACCCGGAAGACATTCGTCTGTACGGTGCAAGCTTCTCCACCACTTTGCCCACCGGCACTGCCTGGACCGGCGAAATCAGCTACCGGCCCAACGCTCCTGTGCAGGTCAACACCAACGACTTGACCCTGGCGTTGCTTAACCCGATCGCCGGCGGCGCCGCATCGCCTGTCGCGACCCGGCCAGGTGCCGACAACACGGGTTATCGCCGCAAGGAAGTGACCCAGGTCCAAAGCACCCTGACGCACTTTTTCGACCAGGTATTGGGCGCCCAACGGCTAACCCTGGTCGGTGAAGCAGCGGTGGTACGAGTCGGAGGTCTGGAGTCGCGGAGCAAGCTGCGTTACGGCCGTGATTCGGTCTACGGCCAGTACGGTTTCGGTGGCGATACCGACGGCTTCGTCACCTCAACTTCCTGGGGCTACCGCGCTCGGGCGATCCTCGATTACGCCAACGTGATTGGCGGGATCAACCTCAAACCCAACCTGTCCTGGTCCCATGACGTCGCCGGCTACGGTCCCAACGGGCTGTTCAACGAAGGCGCCAAAGCGGTCAGCGTCGGTGTCGATGCCGATTACCGCAACACCTATACCGCGAGCCTCAGTTACACCGACTTCTTCGGCGGTGACTACAACGTCCTGGAAGACCGTGACTTCCTGGCGCTGAGCTTCGGTGTGAACTTCTGATCTGGCTGAGAAGGATGATGTTAATGCGCAAGATGATTCTGCAATGCGGCGCCCTGGCACTGAGCCTGTTGGCCGCCAACGTGATGGCGGCGGTCTCGCCGGAAGAAGCCAACAAGCTCGGCACCACACTCACGCCACTGGGCGCCGAGAAGGCCGGCAACGCCGACGGCTCGATCCCGGCCTGGACCGGTGGCATCCCGAAAAACGCTGGCGCTGTCGACAGCAAAGGCTTCCTGGCTGACCCGTTCGCCAGCGAAAAACCGTTGTTCACCATCACTGCTGCAACCGTTGATAAGTACAAGGACAAGCTTTCGGATGGTCAGGTGGCGATGTTCAAACGCTACCCGGAAACCTACAAAATTCCGGTCTACCCGACCCATCGCACCGTCGGCTTGCCGGCGGAGATCTACGAGTCGGCCAAGCGTAGTGCGCTGAATGTGAACAGCATCAACGACGGTAACGGCCTGGCCAATTTCACTGGCAACCGCTATTACGCGTTCCCGATTCCGAAGAACGGCGTCGAGGTGCTGTGGAACCACATCACCCGTTATCACGGCGGCAACCTGCGCCGCATCATTACCCAGGTGACCCCACAGACCAACGGCAGCTACACGCCGATCCGCTTCGAGGAAGAGATCGCCGTACCGCAATTGATGAAGGATCTGGACCCGGAAAAAGGCGCCAACGTGCTGACTTTCTTCAAGCAGTCGGTGACCGCGCCGGCACGCTTGGCGGGTAACGTGCTGCTGGTGCATGAAACCCTCGACCAAGTGAAAGAGCCGCGTCTGGCGTGGATCTACAACGCCGGTCAGCGTCGGGTACGGCGCGCGCCGCAAGTGGCCTACGACGGGCCGGGCACCGCCGCTGACGGCCTGCGCACGTCGGATAACTTCGACATGTTTTCTGGTGCGCCGGATCGCTACGACTGGAAACTGATCGGCAAAAAGGAAATGTACATTCCCTACAACAGCTACAAACTCGACTCGCCGAGCCTTAAGTACGATGACGTGGTGAAGGCCGGGCACATCAATCAGGACCTGACCCGTTACGAGTTGCACCGGGTCTGGGAAGTGGTCGGCACGGTCAAGTCGAGCGAGCGGCATATCTATGCCAAACGCCATATGTACCTCGACGAAGACAGCTGGCAAGTGGCGCTGGTAGATCATTACGACGGTCGCGGTCAACTGTGGCGGGTGGCCGAAGGTCACGCTCAGTATTACTACGATCACCAGACGCCGGCCTACACCCTGGAGGCGCTCTACGACATCATCGCCGGCCGATACATTGCCCTGGGCATGAAGAACGAAGAGAAGCACAGCTTCGAATTCGGCTTCAACGCCAAATCTGCCGACTACACCCCATCGGCCCTGCGCGCCGAGGGCGTTCGGTAAGGGTTTTGATACATTGGCATCACCAGAGGCGACCTGCGGGTCGCCTCTTTTATGGGCGCCAATCAGCGTCCTGAATACTTCTCAACAAGTGGGTTGGAGAGGGCTAGGGTGGCCGGACAATTATAAAAAGGCACACCGCAATGACCGCCATGACTCCGTGTCTGGACCGTTCTGGATTCCTGCCCCGCCTGTCCTCTCATCACCTGTCGCGGTCTCGCCTGAATGAGCCGTTACTGGCCTCAACAGCACGGGTGAAATTGCTCTGCGCACCCGCCGGCAGCGGCAAGAGTGCGCTGCTTGCCGAATGCCTGTTGCAGGCACCAAGCCAGTGCCGGGTGCATTGGTTGCCATTGTCTGGCGTGGCGTGGAGCGCGGCGGATTTTCGTCATCGTCTGGCAGAGACTCTGGGGTTGGCCTCATCGGATGAAGCCGGGTTGCTGGGCTGTCTGGCGCGATTGCAGACGCCGACTTGGTTGTTTCTCGATGACTATTGCCGTCTGCCGAACCCGGAGCTGGATTCGCTACTGGATCGCATGCTGGCGATCAGCAGTCCGATGCTGACTTGGTGGCTGGGTGCCCGCCGCCGGCCGCAATGCAACTGGCCACGGTTGCTGCTCGACGCTGAGTTGTACGAGTGCGAGAGCACTTCGCTGGCGTTCACCCAGGGTGAAGTCGAGCAGATATTGCAGCCCTGGGTACCCGAGCAAGCCGGCAAGGTGGCGAGTCGGATCATCCAGCGCACCGGCGGCTGGTGTGCCGGGGTACGGATTACATTGCTGCAGAAGTGCGACTGGTCGCGTCAGGACAAACCCTTGGGACGGGCGGATACCTTGCTCGATTACCTGGAGCATGAGTTGTTCAGCTCGCTGACACCTGAGTTGAGCGAGGCCTGGAGGGTGCTGGCCCACTTACCCCGCTTCAATGCCCGGCTGTGCGATCACCTGTTCGGAGCTGGGGAGGGCGCGCAGTACTTGCGGACCTTACAAGCGCTGGGCTGTTTTATCGAACCTTGGGGGGATTCCACCGATTGGCTGCAGATATTCACCCCGTTCACCCAGTTGTTGCGCGATGAGCAATGGCCGGCGGGACGCTCCTGGCATCGGCGTGCCTGCCAATGGTTCTGTACCGAACAGGACTGGAAGTCGGCCTTCGAACAGGCTTTGCTCGCCGAGGAATACGAAGTGGCGGTCAGCCTATTGCAGCACTTCAGTTTCGAGCATTTGTTCGAGGAGCAAACGGTGGTGCTGTTGTTGCGTTTGCATGAGCAGCAAGGCGAGGAACTGACGCTGGGCAGCCCGCAATTGGTCGGATTGATTACCGCTGCGCTGTTGTTCGCCGGGCGTTTCGAACAGGCAACTGCCTGCATTGCTCATTTGGCGCATTTCACGCCTCAACCCTCGGCGGTGCTTCAGCGTCAACTGATTGCACGCTGGCAGGCCCTGCAGGGTTGGCTACTGCATTTGCAGGGACGAATGGAGACTTCACGCGCGCATTTCCTTGATGCGTTGAGCGCGCTCGATCCCGAATGCTGGACGGCGCGCCTGATGTGTTTGTCCGGTCTGACGCAACAGGCCTTGCTAAGGGGCGAACTCGACGTGGCGCAAGCCCATAACCGCGAGGCGCTGTGCCTGGCGCGGGCGCAAGGTTCGCTGGTGTTCGAGGGCCTGATGGAGCTCGATCATGCGCAATTGCTGGAGCAACGAGGCGCGGCGGTGCGGGCCGAAAGTCTGCTGTGCGACATCGATGAACTGCTCCGCCAGCGTTCGGATCGACCTGCACCCTTGTTGGGACGAATTGCATTGCGTCGCGGGCGGTTGGCCTTGTGCCTGGGGGCAGATGAGCGCGCTGCCGAATTCTTTCAAGCAGGTCTGGACGATTGCTTGCGCAACCACGACAAGCGCGTGTTGTATGGATTTCTGGGGCAGGCCCAACTGGCAGCGAACACGGGCGATTACGCCCAGGCGTTCGTCCGGTTGCGCGACGCCGAGCGGCTGATGCAACAACGGCATATTCCAGACACCGTCTATCGCGGCGTTCTGCTGCAAGTCAGCAGCCAGCTCTGGTTGCAACAAGGTCGCCCGGAACTGGCACACGAAGCACTGACCCGGGTGTTGCGCCACTATCGCGGACCGAATGCCCGGCAGGCACCGCCGGCGACCCTGGAACTGATTCCACGGATCGAGTACTTGCTGATACTCGCCGAAGCCCGTCTGGGGCGGGGAAAGGCCAATGCCCCGGTGCAACTTCAGCAATTGCTGGAACTGGCGCAGCAGAACGGGATGTACGCGCTGCAAACCGAACTGCAACTGACCATGGCCGAAGTACTATGGCTTGGCGGCAATACAACGGAAGCGATTGACGTGTTGCAGAAAGGATTACACATGGTTGCACGCTATCAGGGGCAACAAGCGGAGTGCGAATTGCGTTTGCGTCAGGCGCCATTGTTCGAAGCGTTGACTTCGCAGTTGCCAGGCGATGGACTTTTTGCCACCGCTTGCGAGACGAATCCGCTCAGCCACCGTGAACTGCAGGTACTAAAGTTGATTGCCCTCGGCAATTCCAATCAACAGATCGCCGATACATTGTTCATTTCATTGCATACTGTTAAAACGCATGCCCGAAGAATACACGGGAAGTTAGGTGTTGAACGCCGTACGCAAGCAGTGGCCAAGGCCAAGTTGCTCGGGGTGTGGGGCTGAGTTGGGCGGTTTTATGTGTGTGATGGGAACTTGTCGTTTGTTTAAAACGAGTGGCTGATAGTTACATGCGGTTGAAGTTGTGAATATTTGGTATTGCTTCGCCGTTTTGATGTTTCTTTTCTCTGCATTAGATTCGTGCAACTAACTGGGCATTCAGCCTGTTATAGCGATTCGTGTAAGGAGATATAAAATTAACATCATGAATACTGATTTTTCTATTAGTAACGACAGCCGTCCACAATGGCTGGTACGTGCCAATGTTGCTGATCAACTTCATTATGGCGAACTGGAACAGCAGTCTATCGCCAGTCAGATTGAACTGGATAAACAATTGGGGATTTTCGCCAGCGTGCGGGTGTATGCCCGTTATCTGGCCAATCAGGCGCTGGAACTGGAGTTTGGCAGCACGCTGGATCCTGACAGCATCACGACGTCCAGTCGCTATGTTTTCCAACAGGCTGGGCGGACATTCATTCAGGAGGACAAGCGCACCCTGACGGACTTGCTCTTGCATGGTCTGCATGAAGAAGGTCAGCGTGCAAATATCACTTTGCGCGGCGAAGGACTTCCGTCGGGGCTGAACCAGCAATGGCTGGAAGAATCCTTGAATCACGATGTTCGAGCGGCTTACGGCGCCGAATTCCGGAGTGTGTACCAACGCAGCGGTGTGCTCGCAGCAATGAACAACGTCACCCGGGATCAGCTGTTGCTGAGTGCGTTTGCCTCCAAACTTCAGGGACACCTCAACGACAGCAATCTGCAGCGGGTTCGACGTGCGGTTGCCGGGGATGCGAGCCTGACGATTGGGCCCTTACAGTTGCGTGAAGACACCCGTGCACTCAAGGGTCTGGTCGCCATTGGAAGCCGCGACGACAGCCAGGAGGACTGGCTTCTGTACGCTCCAGGTTCGCCCGATGGCCAGGATTGGTACGAGCTGCCCACCTTCAGGCGTCTGAGCCTTGATATCAGTCGGTGGACGGCAACGCAAAGCGGTCTTGACTACCTGACTTGGCAATCCCATGCATTGGATCGTGAGACGATCACCGGCTATCTGAAAAAAATCCCGCAGCTGCCTTCGCTCTGGGTCGGTGTCACGCTTGCACCTTCCCCGTTCAAGGGAGAAGAGGTGTTGAACGCAATTGGTGACAACGACCGGGCGTGGCGGGTGGCGCAGGAAGAGAGTCAGACGCCCTATGGATACCGCACCGCGTCCAACGAGCAGCGTCAACGTTTTGCGCGGATCAACTGCGAACTCAGGTCGCTACAAACCGTCGAGGTGCGTCAGGGCGGATTCGTCAGCTTTGAACGTTTTTGCCATCAACTGATCAAGCAACGCGTAGAAGAAGTTCTTCTGCAAAGAGGTGAGCGTGTAGTCATCAATCCTGACCGAATCAATGTGGAAATCAGGAACAAAAGATGACACTGACCCAGTTGATTGTCGGCGAAGTGCACTTTTATGCCGATGGTGAAGGCCAACCCCTTTACCCCAGATTCACACTGGCTGCTGATCATCCGCCGATCAACAAGCTCGATATCCGCGATATTGCCAGTTGGTCGAATACGCTACGTCCTGGCGAGAAGTACATCGATATGTTGCGCTCGGTTCACCTCAACCGATCCCATTCTGAGGGGGCATTCAAGCGACAGATCTACATGGCGGTACTGCAACGTCAGATGAAAGTGGCAATCATGCAGGGGGCATTCACTGGACGGTTGCCCAAGGAGCACTTCGCGGAGTTGATCGAAGTTGTCGAACAGTTCAATCCGCTTCAGCCCCTGCCGACAAGTCCTGTGGGCGAGGCGCCTGGCGATGTGCGTTACAGTGCGTTGTTCAACCTCCATCTCAGGGGGCGTTTGGTGGTCGGGGTGTTCGTGTTCAGGCTGGTGGTGGCTGGGCAAGTCGAGGAGTATTTGTTTACCCCGGATGCACCGGACGGACGTGAGCTACGACCGTTCAAGGAGTTTGTGTCGGCAGTGAAAAAAGGCACGCTCGGTGATTATCTCCATGATCGGGTTTTTGCCAAGTATCAACCGCAGGTCGGCGCTTACCTCACTGATCTTGAACAATTGAGCAACTTTACCGAGGCTCCTACCCTGGAGCGCAATAGTCGCGTCACCGACTTGAACGACTGCTACAACGACGTGGTGTACAAAGTCATTTCCGATGTCGACGAGAAGACCGAAAGCCTTAACGAAATCATCTGGGGCCTGGTGTACAACGCAGTCGTCACGGCGGCCAGTGTCATCAGTATTGTTTATGCGCCAGTAGGTATCGCACTGAGTGCGGCCTTGCTGACCCAGAACCTGGTGCAAGGCGCCGAGGCCTACACGGAGGGCAATCGGGCAAAAGCCCTGAGCCACTTCAAGGAGGCGCTGTTTGAACTGGCGTCTCTGGGCAAGGCCGGTCTTGGCAAGTCGGGCGCCAGTGAGTTGCAGAAAAATCTCATCGGGTTGCTGGGCGATGCATTAGAGGTAGAAGCGTTGTATGCGGCTGCCACCGGGCAGCCCCGCCTGCATGAGCGGGCGCGGGAGGTGATTCAGGAGATTCTCGATGATCCGGAAACCATCAGCAGCAAAACCACCGTTGTGTAACGACCCGGTCTGTTGACCAGCAACGGATGGCCGCCGATGTCGATTCGTGTTCAGCGAGCGACTTCGTCGGCCTCATAACCCATCCGCCAGCTCACAGCCCGGGTCGCCGCCAGCAAGCGCTGCGCCGCCGGGCCGTTTTCATCGGCGTGGAACAACGAGGTCGGGCCGACGATGGTCATCACCGCCGCCACCTGCCCGACCGCGTTGAACACCGGTGCCGACAACGCATCGACCCCCGGCATCAGCAAACCATGCACATGGTGCAGGCCGCGCTCGCGGATCTGTTCGCACAAGGTTACGTAGGTTTTCTCATCGGCCAATGGATGAACGCCGGCGGCGCGGACTTCGAGATCGCGCAACTCGTCGGTTTCGCGGTGCGGCAAATAGGCACTGAACACCAGCCCTGTCGACGAGCTGAGCAATGGCAGAACCGAGCCCAGTTGCGTGACCACCGTCACCGCGCGCACCGCCGGTTCGATGTGCACCACCGTTGCGCCCTGATTGCCCCACACCGCTATAAAGCAGGTCTCATTCAGATCGTCGCGCAGTTCGGACAGGGGCAGGGCGGCGACTTTCAGCACGTCCATACTGTTCAAGGCAGCCAGGCCGACCCGAAGTGCTTCACGGCCGAGGCCATAGTGGTTGGTGGCGGTGTTCTGCTCGGCAAAACCACTGGCGATCAGCGCCTGTAGATAGCGGTGGACCTTGCTGGCCGGCATCTGCACGTGTTCGGCCAGACGCGACAGCGAGGTGGATGGCGACAGCTCGGCAAGCGCCTTGAGGATGTCGGTGCCGACCTCGGCCGAGCGGACTTTCTGTTTACCGTTGCTTTCGCTGGTCATGGAGGCGGTGTGATCCCGGGACGAATGGGCGTCTTTATAGCTTGACGGTCAATACCAATCAAATTACGTTATGCGTAATCGAATTACGACAAAAATAACCCAGGCGTGCCAAGACCTCTTCAGCAGAGCGACAGGCCACGGCCTACTCCCCGTTCAGGAGGCTCCATGAACCTCGATTCAACGGCGCCAGCGCTGGCTTATCAGTCAGGCTTCGGCAACGAATTCAGCAGCGAAGCATTGCCAGGCGCACTGCCCGTCGGCCAGAACTCCCCGCAAAAAGCTCCTTACGGCCTGTACACCGAATTGTTCTCCGGCACTGCGTTCACCATGGCTCGCAGCGAAGCACGGCGGACCTGGATGTACCGCATTCAGCCATCGGCCAATCACCCGGCATTCGTCAAACTGGATCGGCAACTGGCCGGTGGTCCGTTGGGTGAAGTGACCCCCAATCGCCTGCGCTGGAACCCCTTGGACATTCCGGCCGAACCCACCGATTTCATCGACGGGCTGGTGAGCATGGCGGCCAATTCGGGCGCGGAGAAACCGGCCGGGATCAGCATTTATAACTACCGCGCCAACCGTTCCATGGAGCGCGTGTTCTTCAACGCCGACGGCGAAATGCTGTTGGTACCGGAACTGGGCCGTCTACGCATCGCCACCGAACTGGGCGTGCTGGAGCTGGAGCCGCTGGAAATCGCCGTCCTGCCTCGCGGGCTGAAATTCCGCGTCGAACTGCTCGACCCGCAAGCCCGCGGCTACATTGCCGAAAACCATGGCGCCCCTCTGCGCCTGCCGGATCTGGGGCCAATCGGCAGCAACGGCTTGGCTAATCCGCGAGACTTCCTGACGCCGGTGGCCCATTACGAAAACCTCAAGCAACCGACCACCCTGGTACAGAAATTCCTCGGCCAGTTATGGGGTTGCGAGCTCGATCATTCGCCGCTGAATGTGGTCGCCTGGCACGGCAATAACGTGCCTTACAAATATGACCTGCGCCGTTTCAATACCATTGGCACCGTCAGTTTCGATCATCCGGACCCATCGATTTTTACCGTTCTGACTTCACCGACCAGTGTGCATGGTCTGGCCAACCTGGATTTCGTGATCTTCCCGCCACGCTGGATGGTCGCCGAAAAGACCTTCCGTCCGCCGTGGTTCCACCGCAACCTGATGAACGAATTCATGGGCCTGATCCAGGGCGAATACGATGCCAAGGCCGAAGGTTTCGTGCCTGGCGGTGCGTCGTTGCACAGCTGCATGAGCGCCCACGGCCCCGACGGCGAAACCTGCACCAAGGCGATCAACGCAGAGTTGGCGCCGGCTAAAATCGACAACACCATGGCTTTCATGTTCGAGACCAGCCAGGTGTTGCGCCCGAGCCGATTCGCCCTCGATTGCCCGCAACTGCAAAACAATTACGACGCTTGCTGGGCCACGTTGCCCGCCACTTTCGACCCGACTCGGAGATAACCCATGACTCAGACTTCCATCACTCGTAGCTGGGTTGCCTCCGCCAACGGCCACGCGGATTTTCCACTGCAAAACCTGCCGTTGGGCGTGTTCAGCATAAAGGGCTCCGCGCCGCGCAGTGGCGTGGCAATCGGCGACCATGTCTTTGATCTGGAAGCGGCACTGGATGCCGGGCTGTTCGACGGTGTTGCAAAGAAAGCAGTCGAAGCCACCCGTGGCGGTCAGTTGAATGCGTTTTTCGAACTGGGTCGCGAGGCGCGCGTCGCCTTGCGTGAACGCTTGATCGAGTTGTTCAAGGAAGGCAGCACCCTGCACGGCAAGATCGAGGCTCAAGGTGCCAAACTGCTGCCACTGACAGCCGATTGCGACATGCACCTGCCGGCGAAGATCAACGACTACACCGATTTCTACGTCGGCATTGAGCATGCGCAAAATGTCGGCAAACTGTTCCGCCCGGATAACCCGTTGCTGCCGAACTACAAATACGTGCCGATCGGTTACCACGGCCGTGCCTCGACCATTCGCCCGTCGGGCACCGATGTTCGCCGTCCGAAAGGCCAGACGCTGCCAGCCGGCCAGACCGAGCCGACGTTTGGCCCGTGCGCGCGTCTGGACTATGAACTGGAACTGGGCATCTGGATCGGTCAGGGCAACGCGATGGGCGACTCCATCGCCATCGGTGACGCCGCCGACCACATCGCCGGTTTCTGTCTGCTCAACGACTGGTCGGCGCGAGACATCCAGGCTTGGGAATATCAGCCGCTGGGCCCGTTCCTGTCCAAGAGTTTCATCACCAGCATCTCGCCTTGGGTGGTGACGGCGGAAGCGCTGGAGCCGTTCCGTCGTGCGCAGCCTGCGCGCCCGGAAGGCGATCCGCAGCCGTTGCCGTATCTGTTCGACAAGCGTGATCAGGCCGCTGGCGCCTTCGACATCGAACTGGAAGTGTTGCTGCTCACCGAAGGCCTGCGCGAGCAAAAACTACCGGCCCATCGCCTGACCCTCAGCAATACCCAACATATGTACTGGACCGTTGCACAAATGGTTGCGCATCACAGCGTCAACGGCTGCCAGTTGCAGGCCGGTGATCTGTTTGGTTCGGGCACGCTGTCCGGTCCCGAAAACGGTCAGTTCGGCAGCCTGCTGGAAATCACCGAGGGCGGTAAGAAGCCGATCGAACTGGCGTCGGGCGAGGTGCGTAAATTCCTTGAGGACGGCGACGAAATCATTCTGCGTGCCCGTTGCAGCCGCGAGGGTTTTGCTTCCATCGGTTTCGGCGAATGCCGTGGCAAAGTGCTGCCAGCGCGCTAAGAGGATCGGGTCATGGAACTCTATACCTACTATCGTTCGACCTCGTCTTACCGGGTGCGTATTGCGTTGGCGCTCAAGGGGCTGGATTACCAGGCGCTGCCGGTCAACCTGATCGCGCCGCAAGGTGGCGAACATCGGCAGCCGACCTATCTGGGCATCAACCCCCAAGGCCGGGTGCCGGCCTTGCGCACTGATGAGGGCGAGTTGCTGATCCAGTCACCAGCGATCATCGAATACCTGGAGGAACGTTATCCACAGGTGCCATTGCTGTCCAAGGACCTCGTCGCCCGTGCCCATGAGCGTGGCGTGGCGGCGGTGATCGGCTGCGATGTTCACCCGCTGCACAACGTCAGCGTGCTCAACAAACTGCGGCAGTTGGGGCACGATGAGCCGCAGGTGGTTGAGTGGATCGGTCACTGGATCAGCCAAGGGTTGGCGACGGTGGAGCAATTGATCGGTGACACCGGTTATTGCTTTGGCGATCAACCGGGGCTGGCGGACGTCTATTTGATCCCGCAGTTGTATGCGGCCGAGCGCTTCAATATTTCCCTTGAGGCCTACCCGCGAATTCGTCGAGTGGCGGCGCTGGCGGCGACGCATCCAGCCTTCTTCCTGGCCCATCCGGCAAACCAGCCCGACACCCCTTAATGGCTCACATAGACCTAATGTGCGGGCTTGCTCGCGAAGAACGATAACGCGGTGCTCCTGATGGACCGAGGCGTCTGGTTCGCCGGCAAGCCTGGCTCCTACAGGGCGCGGTGATATCGGTTGGATCGCATCTGACCTTTGTAGGAGCGAGGCTTGCCCGCGAAGAACGATAACGCGGTATTCCTGATGGACCGAGGCGTCTGGTTCGCCGGCAAGCCTGGCTCCTAC
>NZ_AKJB01000063.1:0-55510 GCF_000282555.1 Pseudomonas sp. GM102
TTGCCCGCGAAGAGGCCCTGACCTGCGCCCGACCCGCTTACGTCGGACAGGTCTCCTGGCCGTTATCCAGCCCTTGCTTGTAGCTGTGACTCTGCAGGCTGGCCTTGCCGTTGTGCCAGGTCAGCGTGAGCACGTACAGCGAGTCATAGTCGCTCGACTCCCAGTCATCGGTAATGTTCTGTTTTTTGCCGACGGCTTCCCCGGCGACTTTGTTGATCAGCTCGGGCAGGTAGCCGTGGGACCAGGCCGTATAAATGACCGAATTGTGATACTTGTCGTGCAGCAGTTCATCCGCCAGGTCGCTGGTGTCGTTGGCCGAGAAGTTGATGTTCACCGGCAAGCCGAGCTTGATCGCGCTGGGGCTGATGGTCATCAGGGGGCGGATGTAACTGTAGGAGTTATCCAGTTCGCCTTCCTCGACATTGCGCGTCGGGTTGGCGGCAAACACGTAGTTGGCCTTGCCGAATTTTTCCGGCAACAAGGTGGCCAGGTCGATGGCGCGGTTCAGCCCCTGACAATTGAGCTGACCCAGGCCGCCGGCGGGTTTTTCCGCGTGGCGCAGAAATACCAGCGTCTGGGTGCCATCCGCCGGTTGGGCGCGGCTTTCACTGGACTCAAGCGACAAGAACAACGCGCTGACCGCCAGCAGGGAAGGCAGGAAGATATAGGCGCGATGCTTGAAGCGTTGGGCGAATTTCAATGGATTCATCATCGAATTGGTCATCTTCAGCGCATTCGGTTAAGGCTGACAAACCTTGACACCGCGAGCTCCCAGCATCGGGTGTATTCCATGTCGTTGACCCGGTCCGTTTCCTACAGGGCAATGCTCAGAGTCCTCTGAAGCCCTTTGGTTCGATCCGAACGAGGTGCCCGGCACTTTAGCGGCAACCTTTAATGGATTAGGGGAAAGGTTATCGACAGGATGTTGCGGATTTATGGACACGGCACACACCTTACTCCTTGTAGGAGCTGCCGAAAGCTGCGATCTGTTGATCTTTCTCTTCGGCGCCCCCCTGAGGACGCCAAAAGATCGCAGCCTTCGGCAGCGCCTACATTATGATCTTCACTCCGTTTTTCCCGTGGATGCTCCTTATGACCGATTTGTCTGCATTCCCCATCACTCAAAAATGGCCGGCCCAGTACCCGGAGTGGATCCAGCTCTATTCCTTGCCAACGCCCAATGGCGTCAAGGTTTCGATCATGCTCGAAGAGATCGGGCTGCCCTACGAGCCGCATCGTGTGGGCTTCGACACCAACGATCAGCTGTCCCCCGAATTTCTCTCGCTGAACCCCAACAACAAGATCCCGGCGATCCTCGACCCTCACGGTCCGGGGGACCAACCGCTGGCGCTGTTCGAGTCCGGGGCGATTCTGATTTACCTCGCCGACAAGAGCGGGCAACTGCTGGCGCAGGAATCGGCGGCGCGTTATGAGACCCTTCAGTGGCTGATGTTTCAGATGGGCGGTATCGGGCCGATGTTCGGCCAGCTCGGTTTCTTCAATAAATTCGCCGGCAAGGACTACGAAGACAAGCGCCCTCGCGATCGCTACGTCGACGAAAGCAAGCGCTTGCTCAGCGTTCTTGAGGGCCGTTTGCAAGGACGCGACTGGATCATGGGCGAACGTTACACCATCGCCGACATTGCGACCTTTCCATGGGTGCGCAACCTGATCGGCTTCTATGAGGCCGGCGACCTGGTCGGCATTCAGAATTTCCCCAACGTCATCCGCGTGCTGGAACGTTTTCTGGCAAGGCCAGCGGTGATTCGCGGGCTGGAAATCCCCAAGCAACCCCTTTGAACCCCTCATCACCAAGGCAGGCAATGAGCTCATTCGATTTCAAGCAAGTAGATGTCTTCAGCCGCGTCGCGCTCAAGGGCAACCCGTTGGCGGTGGTGTTCGGTGCAGACCGGCTCAGCGATGAGCGCATGGCGGCGTTCGCGTCCTGGACCAACCTCAGTGAAACCACGTTCGTGCTCGAACCCCGGGACCCTCGGGCCGACTATCGAGTACGCATCTTCACCACGCTTCAGGAGTTGCCGTTCGCTGGTCACCCGACGCTCGGTACCTGTCATGCCTGGCTCGAGGCCGGTGGGGTGCCCAAGGGCGAGGAGATCATTCAGGAGTGCGGCGTCGGCCTGGTGCGGGTGCGTCGACAGGGTGCGGAGCTGGCGTTTCTCGCGCCACCGCTGCTCAGGTCCGGCCCGGTGGACACCGAACTGGTCGAGCGCGTACGGCGGGGCCTCGGCTTGGCGCCGGGCGCGATTGTACGGGCGCAATGGGTCGACAACGGTGCCGGCTGGCTGGCGGTGATGGTCGAGGATCGTCAGCAGGTACTGGACTTGCAGCCGGATCATTCGCAGATGCTGGGCCTCGCCGTCGGTGTCATCGCACCGTGGTGCGTCGAGCGCGATGGCGCTGAGGCGCAGTTCGAAGTGCGTGCGTTCATCTCCGGCGACGGCATGCCAGAAGACCCGGCCACCGGCAGCTTGAACGCCGGGATTGCCCAATGGTTGTTCAGCGAAGGGCTGGCGCCGGCGTCTTATGTCGTCAGCCAGGGCCTGACCATGGGCCGCGGCGGGCGGATTCAGGTCGAGCAGGTGGGGGAGGAGATCTGGATTGGCGGCGCAGTGGTGACGTGTATTACAGGAATACTGGCGATTTAACCTGTGGGAGCGGGCTTGCTCGCGAAAGCGGTGGGGCAGTCGACATCAATATTGAATGATAGGCCGCCTTCGCGAGCAAGCCCGCTCCCACAGGGTTCTGTGCTGGATGCGGGGATTGTTGCCGCCGCGGTAACGCAGTCTTGAGCGATCGAGGTTTGTGCCCCGCGCCTTGCAGGGCATAAGCTTCGCCCCCTATAAGTTTCGTCTTTTCCGCCGTTTTTTCAGGAAGACCCATGTCCAGTCAGTTCCCCGAAGCACGTCCACGCCGTCTGCGCCGCAATGCGAGCCTGCGCAGCCTGTTCCAGGAAACCGAGTTCAGCTTGAACGACCTGGTGCTGCCGATTTTCGTCGAGGAAGAAATCGACGATTTCGTGCCGATCAAGAGCATGCCCGGGGTGATGCGCATTCCCGAGTCGAGGCTGGCCGGTGAGATCGAGCGTTACGCTCGGGCCGGGATCAAGTCGGTGATGACGTTTGGCGTGTCCCATCATCTGGACAGCAATGGCAGCGATACCTGGAGCGACAATGGTCTGGTGTCACGCATGTCGCGCATCGCCAAAGACGCCGTGCCGGAAATGATCGTGATGTCCGACACCTGTTTCTGCGAGTACACCGACCACGGCCACTGCGGCGTGCTGCACCATCACGAAGTCGACAACGACCAGACCTTGATCAACCTCGGCAAACAAGCCGTGGCGGCCGCCCAGGCCGGCGCCGATGTGATCGCACCGTCGGCGGCCATGGATGGGCAGGTCCAAGCCATTCGCCGGGCGCTTGATGCAGCGGGTTTCAGCCAGACCGCGATCATGGCCTATTCGACCAAATTCGCCTCGGCGCTTTATGGCCCGTTCCGCGAGGCCGGCGGCAGTGCATTGAAGGGCGACCGCAAAAGCTATCAGATGAACCCGATGAACCGCCGCGAAGCCGTGCGTGAATCGCTGATGGACGAGCAGGAAGGTGCTGACGCGCTGATGGTCAAACCCGCCGGCGCGTACCTGGACATCATCCGCGACATTCGCGAAGCCTCGCGTTTGCCGCTGTCGGCGTATCAGGTGAGTGGCGAGTACGCGATGATCAAATTCGCCGCGCAGGCCGGGGCAATCGATGAAGACCGAGTGGTGCGTGAGAGCCTGGGGGCGATCAAACGCGCCGGGGCGGATTTGATCTTCACCTACTTCGCGATGGACCTGGCCCTGGCCGGGATCTAACTGTCTTGAATGATCGTTCCCACGCTCTGCGTGGGAATGCCTCCTGTGACGCTCCGCGTCACGCTTGTTGGGACGCGGAGCGTCCTTGGCTGCATTCCCACGCAGAGCGTGGGAACGATCATCAAAAGATCTTCAGCCGAAGAACGGCCGAATCCCACGGTCCCGGAAATACCGCTCGATCACCTTCGGATCGGCGCTGTAGTCGGCAATCGCCACATAGGTATCCGGCCGCAGCAGGTAAAACCCGTTGCGCGCCAGCCCTACCGTTTCAAACGCCGGTCGCCAGTCGAACACCTGCAACGGCAGGTGATGCTCGGTGCACCAGGCAATCATTTCATCGCTGGTGTCGCCATACACATGCACCTGCCAGCTCGGGTCCTTCAGCGATTCGAAATTGTCCCCTTCACCGTCGTGGGCCCAGGGTAGGCGATCACCGCCGTGAACATGGCCAGCAACACCTTCGCTCAACGGCATGCCGCGATAGTTGAGGGTGGTCTGCGACACCGTGCGAAACAGGAACTCCCGGGCCGCCTCAAACGAGATCATTTTCGGGATCAAAAAGGGTGCCACGCGAATACGCACCAAGTCGGCAATTGGCCCATCGGACGTAACGAAACTGAAGACCCGGTCGGTGGTGGCCACCAGTCGCCGGGCAAAGGCGATGCGTTCGGTTTCATAACTGTCGAGCAGTTTGGTCGTGGCGCCACCGCTCAAGACCGTTGCGAGTTTCCAGGCAAGATTGATCGCATCGCCAATTCCGGTATTCATGCCCTGGCCACCCGCCGGGCTGTGGACATGGGCGGCGTCACCCAACAGAAACGCGCGCCCGGTGCGAAAGTGATCCGCAACCCGGTGATGCACGCGGTAAGTCGAGAACCAGTTCACCTGATCGATCTGCACTTTTAGATGCTCGATGGCCCGGCTGCTGACGTCTTCAAACTGGAGGGTTTCAGCACGGTCGGCGCGTTCGTCGCGAACCGTGCCGATCAGTCGGGCGCGACCTTCGTCGGACAAGGGAAAAACGGCGAGAAAGTCGGCTTCGTCGAGATCCACATGCAGTTCACCGTTGAATGTGGGGCCGCGAGCTTGCACATCCGCCACGTAAAAAATCTGCTGGTAAGTGCCGCCCGGAAAACCGGTGTCCAGCGTCTTGCGCACAATCGACCGGGCGCCGTCGCAGCCCGCGAGGTAACAGGCCTGGCAGGTTTCCTGCTGGCCATCGGGCAAGCGCAGCCGGGCGGTGATGCCGTCGCCGGTTTCTTCGAAGCTTTGTAGTTCGGTATCGCGCTCCACTGTAATACCGAAGGCCTCCAGGCGTTCGATCAGCAGGCGCTCGTGCTCGTCTTGCGGATAGATTTCCAGAAACGCGTAGGGTGTCAGACCCTCGCCGATGGTGCTCAGCGGCAGGCGTGCGACGGGCTCGCCCTTGACCCAGAAATTCGCTGCGGCCACTTTATGGCCGTTTTGCACAACGGCGTCGCTGAGGTCGAGCTGGCTATACAGTTCAAGCGTTCGCGCCTGTACCGCCAGTGCACGTGAAGTGGTGCCGGGTGTCGACGTCTTGTCGATAATCCGTACCCGAATCCCCAGTTTGCTCAACCACAGCGCCAGTACCAGCCCGGTAGGGCCGGCGCCGATGATCAGCACGTCGCTACGGTTCATGAGCCTGTCCTCCACGGTGTGTGGATCAAGTATGGTTCAGCCCGAATGCACTGGCCTCCCGGCTGCCCAACGGAAAAACACGCAGCGCTACGGAGGAACAGTCCGCGACTGCCACAGTCATAGCCTGCGCCATGCCATTGATCGTATGGTTAACCCGGCTCAACGGATTTTGATGGAGCACCATGCAAGCTAATCGATTGATCATGAGCGTCGCGGCACTGTTGGTCCTGGCCGGTTGCGGTAGCCAACGCACGCAGGAACCGCCGGCCCGCAAGCCTGCGGAAGTCAAAGCCGAGATCATGCGTCTGCTCCCGGCCAAGACAGCCGACCGCCAGGGCTGGGCCACGGACATCTACGCGGCGTTTGCCGCGCAAAAGATTTCACCGACCACGCAAAACCTGTGTTCGGTACTCGCGGTCACTGAGCAGGAATCGACGTTTCAGGCTGATCCGCGGGTGCCGGGCCTGGGCAAGATCGCCCGGGACGAGATCGACCGCCGCGCCGCCAAGGCCCATATTCCCGGCTTGTTGGTGAGCGGTGCGTTGCAGGTCAGTTCACCCAATGGCAAAAGTTACAGCGACCGGCTGAATGCCGCGCGCAGCGAAAGAGAACTCAGCGCGATTTTCGATGACTTCATCGGCATGGTGCCCATGGGGCGGACGCTGTTTGATGGTTTCAACCCGGTGCACACCGGCGGGCCGATGCAGGTCAGCATCGATTTTGCGGAGCAGCAGGCGCGGGATTATCCCTACCCGGTGGACGGCTCGATTCGCCGCGAAGTGTTTACGCGTCGCGGTGGCCTGTATTTCGGTATTGCCCATTTGCTCGGTTATCCGGTGAGCTACGAGCAGCCGCTGTATCGCTTCGCCGATTTCAACGCCGGTTGGTACGCCAGCCGCAATGCGGCGTTTCAAAATGCGGTCAGTCGTGCGACGGGCATTCCGCTGGCGCTGGATGGCGATCTGGTGCGCTACGGCTCGATCATGCCTGGCACCACGGAATTGGCGGTGCGCACTCTCGGCAAGCAACTGGACATGCGCAACCTGACCATTCGGGATCAATTGGAGGAGGGTAAAGGTCTCGAGTTCGAGGACACCAAGCTGTATCGACGGGTCTTTGCCTTGGCCGAACAGGCCGAAGGCCGGCCATTACCCCGAGCGGTGTTGCCGGGGATTGTGCTGCAAAGCCCGAAAATCACCCGCAAGCTCACCACGGCGTGGTTCGCCAAGCGGGTCGATGAGCGTTATCAGCGCTGTATGAAGCGCGCGGGGATGTGACTGGACCGAAAATGGTCAAAAAACCAACGCTTGACTGACAATTCGAACGCAATCTTCAGCAGCTGCTACAAAGAGAGAGTCGCAGAGGAGATTTAGTCATGTACCAGCTCTACGGGCATCAGAATTCGGGTGCGGCCGCCATCGAAGCCGCGCTGGAACTGTGCGAGGTTGCTTATCGCTTCATCGATGTTTCTGCGTCCCCGGAGGCGGTTCAGGCGCTGGAGAAGCTCAACCCGCTCAAGCAGGTTCCCACCCTGCTGCTGCCCGATGGCGGCGTTCTCACCGAGAGTGCGGCCATTCTTATTCATCTGGGCCTCACGTTCCCGGAGTCGAACCTGTTGCCGGAAAACCCGATCAAGCGTGATCAGGTGATTCATGGCCTGGTGTACATCGTCAACAATTGCTACGCGGCCATTGGCATCATCGATTACCCCGAGCGCTGGCTGGCCAAGGTTGATGAGTCAGCCCGGCAAAACCTCATGGCCGGTGCCCGCCAGCGGCTGCATTGGAGTTGGGAGGTGTTTGCCGATCAGTTCGCCGGCAAGTTGTACCTGGGCGAGGGAGCGCCTGGCGCGCTGGATATTCTGGCTGCGGTGGTGACACGGTGGGCGGGCACTCGGGAGCACTTGCGCGCTGCGCGGCCGGGGTTCTCCGCCTGGCTTGAACGCTTCGACCGGCACCCGGCATTGGCGCCGGTTTTCGCGCGGCATTGGCCATCCTGAAGAACACTGCTAATCAAAATGTGGGAGCGGGCTTGCCTGTGGCGAGGGAGCAAGCTCCCTCGCCACAGGCAAGCCCGCTCCCACAGGGGGATTTGCGGTGTGCTGGAATCACTCGCCGCGAATGTACTGCTCCAGCTGCCGAATCAGTTCAGCCTGTTCGGCAATGGCTTCCTTGACCAGGTCTCCGATGGACAGCAAGCCGATCAACTCACCGTTTTCCACCACTGGCAAATGCCGCAGGCGTTTTTCGGACATGATGCCCATGCAGGTTTCGACGGTTTGATGGGTGTCCACGGTGATGACCGGCGCCACCATGATGTCGCTGACTGGTGTGCCGACAGAGGAGCGCCCCTTGAGCACCAGTTTGCGCGCATAGTCACGCTCGCTGATGATGCCGACGACCTTTCCCTCTTTCAGCACCGGTAACGCGCCGACGTTTTTTGCGGCCATCACCATCAGCGCTTCCAGCACCATTTGATGCGGTGCAATGGTGTGGACTTCCTGATTCTGTTGGGCCTTTAACTTGAGCAGTTGGGCGACGGTTTTCATGGCGGTTTCTCGGGTGTTGTCGTTGTTCTTGAAGAATCGTAGAGACGCGCTCACAGAGCAAGGCAGAAAGCGGCAGATAACACGCAAATAGCGTCATTCAGCGATTTTTCTTTGTAAAAGCCCGACGAAAATCCAGTAGGAGCGAGGCTTGCCCGCGAAGAACGATGACGCGTAATACCTGAAAAACCGCGGCGCATTCTTCGCGGGCAAGTCGGATCGCCGCACCGCTCGCTCCTACAGGTTTCACCGGCGTTAGGGCAATCCCCCGCACCACACCGGCGATCACGCGTAGAATTACCCCTTGAATCAGATCGTTGAGGTTGCAGTGGTGGATTTACAGCAGGGCTTCGTCCTGACCCGGCATTGGCGCGATACCCCGGCCGGCACGGAAGTCGAGTTCTGGCTGGCGACCGATGCCGGTCCCCGGCGTATCCGCCTGCCGCATCAACCGTCGGTAGCGTTCATTCCGGCAGCCCAGCGTGAGCAAGCCGAAGGGCTGCTGCACGGCGAAAAAAATGTCGAGCTGAAGCCCTTGGCCCTTCTGGACTTCGAACACCGCCCGGTGCTCGGCCTGTATTGCCAGCAGCACGGTCAGTCGATGCGCCTGGAATCCGCGCTGCGCAAATCAGGCGTCGAGGTATTCGAAGCCGACGTCCGCCCACCGGAACGCTACATGATGGAGCGTTTCATCACCGCTCCCGTTTTGTTCGGCGGCACACCCAGCGCCGAAGGCCTGCTGCTCGACGCGCAAATGAAACCCGACCCCGGCTACCGACCGAATCTGCGGCTGGTCTCGCTGGACATCGAAACCACCGCTCAGGGCGAGCTGTATTCCATTGCCCTGGAAGGCTGCGGCGAGCGGCAGGTGTACATGCTCGGGCCACCCAATGGCGATGATAGTGGGGTGGATTTCCAGCTCGAATACTGCGACTCGCGAACCCTGCTGCTGAAAAAACTCAATGAATGGTTCGCCCGGCATGATCCCGACGCCATTATCGGCTGGAACGTTGTGCAGTTTGATCTGCGCGTACTGCACGAACATGCCAGGCGCTTGGCGGTACCGCTGAAGCTGGGGCGTGGCGGCGAAGAAATGCAATGGCGCGAGCACGGCAGTCGCAATCATTACTTCGCTTCGGCTGCCGGCCGGTTGATCATCGACGGCATCGAATCGCTGCGTTCGGCGACCTGGAGCTTCCCCTCGTTCAGCCTGGAAAACGTCGCACAAACCCTGTTGGGCGAGGGCAAGTCGATCGACAACCCGTACCAGCGCATGGACGAAATCAACCGCATGTTCGCCGAGGACAAACCGGCCCTGGCGAAATACAACCTCAAGGACTGCGAACTGGTGACGCGGATCTTCGCCAAGACCGAACTGCTGACCTTCCTGCTCGAGCGCGCCAGCGTCACCGGTTTGCCAGCGGACCGCAGCGGTGGCTCGGTGGCGGCGTTCACTCACCTGTATATGCCGTTGATGCACCGTCAGGGCTTCGTCGCGCCGAACCTTGGCGGCAAACCACCGCAGGCCAGCCCCGGCGGTTTTGTCATGGACTCCCAACCCGGGCTATACGAATCGGTGCTGGTGCTTGACTACAAAAGCCTCTACCCGTCGATCATCCGCACCTTCCTGATCGACCCGGTGGGCTTGATCGAAGGGCTCAAGCATCCCGACGACAGCGAGTCGGTGCCGGGCTTTCGCGGTGCACGTTTTTCAAGAACCCGGCATTGCCTGCCTGCCATCGTCGCCCGGATCGCCGAAGGTCGCGAAACCGCCAAGCGCGAACACAATGCGCCGTTGTCCCAGGCCCTGAAGATCATCATGAATGCCTTCTACGGCGTCCTCGGTTCCAGCGGTTGCCGCTTCTTCGATACACGGCTGGCCTCGTCCATCACCTTGCGTGGACACGAGATCATGTTGCGCACCCGCCAGTTGATCGAAGCCCAAGGCCACGCGGTGATCTATGGCGACACCGACTCGACCTTTGTCTGGCTGCGTCGCGCCCACGGTCAGGCAGAAGCCGCGCAGATCGGTCATGCGCTGGTGGATCACGTCAACCAGTGGTGGCGCGAGCATGTGAAACAGCAATACGGCCTGGAAAGTGCCCTGGAATTGCAGTTCGAAACCCACTACAAGCGCTTTCTGATGCCGACCATTCGCGGCGCCGAGGAGGGCAGCAAGAAGCGCTATGCCGGATTGGTCACCCGCGCCGATGGCACCGATGAAATGGTCTACAAGGGCCTGGAAACCGTGCGTACTGACTGGTCACCGCTGGCCCGGCAATTCCAGCAGGAGTTGTACCTGCGCATCTTCAATCGCAAGCCCTATCAGGATTACGTACGTGACTATGTGCGCAAGACGTTGGCCGGTGAGTTCGACGAGCGTCTGATCTACCGCAAACGCCTGCGTCGTACCCTCGACGACTATCAACGTAACGTGCCGCCCCATGTGCGGGCCGCGCGGATCGCCGATGACTACAACGACCAGCAGGGACGACCGCGGCAATATCAGAATGGCGGCTGGATCAGTTATGTAATCACCGTCGCCGGCCCCGAGCCGCTGGAAATCCGCAGCGCGCCCATCGACTACGACCATTACATCACCCGGCAGCTGCAACCGGTGGCGGATGCGATCCTGCCGTTCGTGGATGACGATTTCTCAACGCTGATTGGGGGGCAGTTGGGCCTGTTTTGAGTCCAGCAGCGACAACGTCCAGTCATCCGGTATGCCGTGAAAATACTGATCCAGCGCCTGATGGAACAGGCTGCCTTTGGGCGAAACCTGGGCGAACAGCGTCATCGATGAGTGAAACTTGAGGTTGTCGGGATGACCGAAAATCTTGGCGATCGAGCTTTGAGGAATGTCCAGAACCAGTTGCGTGCACATGCGCAAGCGTGGCCCCAGTAACGGATGCTTCAGATACGCGGTGGCTTCTTCACTGGAGCGAATGGCAAAGTAGCGGGACATCTCGCTGTCACCCAATCCGGAAAACTGCGGAAAGATAAACCACATCCAGTGCCGGCGCTTCTGGCCGGCGCGTAGCTCCTCCTGCACCCACTCGAACACAGGGTTCTGCGCCTGGACGAAGCGTGGCAAATTGAAAGTGTCGAGCTGATCGGTACTTCTCATGCCGATGCCCTCTGACAGCACCGCGATGGCTCAGACCATGGCCAACCGCTGCTTACGTTGTGGCGCGCGAAAAGCTTGGTCCAGCGCCTCCAGATCCCCGACTTCAAGCTGCAATTGCGCCGCTTGCGCATTGAGCTGCACGTGCTCGGGACGGACCGCTTTGGGGATGGCGATCACGCCGTTCTGACGCAGAATCCATGCCAGCGCTACCTGCGCAGTTGTCGCCTCGTGACGGGCGGCAACCTGCTTGAGTGTCGAATTGGCCAGCATGTGCCCGCCCTGGCCGATCGGACAATAAGCCATTACCGGCATCCTTTGATGTTGGCTCCAGGGAAGCAAATCGAACTCGATGCCGCGTTCTTCCAGGTTATACAGCACCTGATTGGTGGCGCAGGCCGGGGAGGCCAGTTCTTCCAGGTCATCCAGGTCGAAATTGGACACACCCCAACGGCCGATCTTGCCATCTTCGCGCAGACGTTCGAAGGCTTCGACGGTTTCCACAAGGGGATAATCGCCGCGCCAGTGCAACAGGTAGAGATCGATGTAATCGGTATTTAACCGCCGCAGGCTGCGCTCGCAGGCCTGGGGGATGCCTTTGCGGCTGGCGTTGTAGGGGTAGACTTTGCTGACCAGAAAAACCTGGTCGCGCCTGCCTGCGATGGCTTCACCCACCACCTCTTCAGCGCCTCCTTCAGCGTACATTTCAGCGGTGTCGATCAGGGTCATGCCCAACTCAATGCCCAAACGCAACGCTGCAACTTCCTTTGTGTGTCGGGAGCGTTCCTCTCCCATGCGCCAGGTTCCTTGGCCGATGACCGGCACTTGGCTGCCAGCCAGCTCAAGAGTACGCATGCATCCTCCTTTCTAAACTCCGATCGATACTTCAGTTGGCAGCAAAATGGCCCGGTGGTTCCGTGGCGATCTCGAAAGATCGCAGCCTCTGTAGGCGCTGCTGATGGCTGCGATCTTTTGATCTTCTGACCTACAGGGTAGAAAACTTGTACACCGTAGTCTGGCTATAGCGCTTGCCCGGATCCAGTCGTGTGGACGGGAAGTTCGGCTGGTTCGGCGAATCCGGATAATGCTGGGTCTCCAGAGTAAACGCCCCCCAATGCGGATAAACCTTGCCGGCCTTGCCCTTGACCGTGCCATCGAGGAAGTTGCTGGTATAGAACTGCACACCCGGTTCAGTAGTGTAGAGCTGCAAGCGGCGCCCGGATTGCGGATCGCTGACATCGGCGGCGAGTTTGCCCAGATCACCCTTGGCGTCCAATACCCAGTTGAAATCGAAACCGCCTTGTTTCGGTTCGGCGAACTTCAGTTGCGGGTGATCAGCCTTGATGTGTTGACCGATGGCGGTCGGTTGGGTGAAGTCCATGGGTGTGCCGGCGACCGGGGCCAGTTCACCGGTAGGGATCAGTTTGCCGGTGACCGGCGTGTAACGGGCTGCATGCAACGTCGCAAGCTGCTTCAGTACGTCGCCGTTGCCCGCGCCGGCCAGGTTGAAATAACTGTGGTTGGTCAGGTTCAGCACGGTGGGTTGGTCGGTGCTGGCCTTGTACTCGATGCGCAGCTCATTGTTCTCGGTGAGGCTGTAGGTGACTTCGGTTTTCAGGTTGCCCGGGAAACCCATTTCACCGCCCGCCGACAGATACGTCAGGGTCACGCCCACCGAATCCTTGCCTTTGTTCGGTTCGGCTTTCCACACCCGTTTGTCGAAACCCTGGGCCCCGCCGTGCAGTGAATTGCTGCCGTCGTTGAGTGGCACCTGATAGCGCTTGCCGTCCAGCTCGAAGGCACCGTTGGCCAGGCGATTGCCGAAGCGGCCAATGGTCGCGCCGAAGTACGCGGTGCCGCTTTGGTAACCTTGCACATCGTCGAAGCCCAGCACTACATCGTCGAGCTTGCCGTTTTTGTCCGGCACTTTCAGCGACTGCAGAATTCCGCCGTAGGTAATGACCGTGGCTTGCAGACCATGGCTATTGCGCAAGATGTATTGCTCGACGGGCGTGCCATCATTGGTTTTGCCGAAGGCTTTCTGTTCGCTGGACAAGCCAGCGGCGTTAGCGGGGAGGGTGGCGATCATCAGGGACAGTCCGAGGCCGGAGAGCAGGTATCGAGATTGAAGCATGGTTGACCTTCCTTTTTGTTGTTTTGTGAGAAGTAGTCATACTAATAATCGAGTTTTAACGCGATCAAGGAAGGATTTATAGCTTATCTACGCAGCGTTGCAATTATAAAGTATGACTAATAAGGGGCTGCTTTCACGGTGATCCGCGTTTACGGACCACCGGCACTGCACTTTTTCGGCTTTCGCGGTTCTATCCTTGGCCAGCCCGCGGCGATCCCCACCGCCGGCCCATGCCCAAGTTCAAGAACCCATGGCTCGAGTTTTACCCCGCTTTACCCCGCACATTCGCCGTTATTGCTGGCTGCTGACTGGCTTGTCGATGCTTTTCGTCAGTGGCTGCAGTCATCAGCCGGGCAACGATATCGTCAGCCAGTTTCGCAACGGCCAACCCCAGGAATTCCTCCAGACCAGCGTCGACCGCATGGCGACCCTGACGATGCGTGACAACCTCGAAAGCCTTTACCTGTTAATGAACAAGCTCTACCTGCGCAACCCGCAGGAGCTGAAAAAGTCCGGCTTCCTCGATGTCGGCACCGCGGAAAAACAAGTGCGCATGGCCATCGAGCAGCAAGAGCCGCTACCCACTCTCGGTGGCAAAAAAGACCTCGCCGCGCTGAGCTACGCCATGAGCCCGGAATTTCTCGGCGACCGGGTCGGTGCCTTCATCTATGCCATCGGCAGCATGCTGGTCACCGCCCACGGCAATCGGCTGGAGTTCTACATGACGGATGCGATCAACCCGACCTTCGTTAGCAATGCCGCGCGCAACATCGAAAAAGCCACCTGGATTTTAAGTCAGCGGCAAAACAAGCAAGGCGAGCCCTTGCTGTTTTCCAACGAAATTTCGGAGGAGGGCAGCAACCTGAGCTTTGCCGTGGAGTTCGGCAAAATCGTCGCGCGGCTGGACCTGCTGACCCAGATGCTCGACGAACGCTACCGGCGGATCGGCCTCAACTACGCCCAGAGTTTGCTGTTCCTGAATTTTTTGCCGGTGCAGTAATTCGAGTAGTGAACCCAATCCCTGTGGGATTTGGTTGAGAGGAAAAACTGTGTTCCTCCTCAATGAGTTGGCATAACGATAGACCGCATCGATATAACTGGTTATAAGAAAAATCGCTATGCTGCGACCCGGTTATTCTCCTGCGATTCTCTGGGCGTATTAATGGAATTCGGTAATTTCGGGTTGGTCGTTGCAGGTCTGGTGGTCGGCTTTATTGTCGGCATGACCGGCGTCGGAGGCGGTTCGTTGATGACGCCGATTCTGCTGTGGTTCGGCGTCAACCCGGCGACGGCGGTGGGCACGGACTTGCTGTACGCGGCCATTACCAAATCCAGTGGTGTGCTGGTTCATCGAAAGAACAAGAACATCGACTGGGCGATCACCGGTTGGCTGACCCTCGGCAGTGTGCCGGCAGTGGCGCTGACGCTGTGGTTTTTGAGCAGCTTGCAGACCTCGCCCGATGCGATGAACGCCGTTATCAAACAAGCCTTGGGCTTCGTATTGTTCGCCACGGCGCTGGCGATTTTCTTCAAGAAACGCTTGCTCGATTTCGCCCACAAACGGGCGGGCGGCCACTACAACCCTAGCGGCCCCCGCTTGAATGCACTGACTGTCATCACCGGTCTGATCCTGGGTGCCATGGTGGCCTTAACCTCCATCGGCGCCGGTGCTCTGGGTACAGTAGCGCTGTTCATTCTGTACCCGATGCTCCCCACCCGCCGCCTGGTCGGCACCGAAATCGCTCACGCCGTGCCCCTGACCCTGGTCGCCGGCCTGGGCCATGCAAGCATGGGCAACATGGATTGGCATATTTTGGGCTACTTGTTGGTCGGTTCGCTGCCGGGGATTTACCTGGGCAGCCATTTGACCGGGCGGATCTCCGACGAACTGTTGCGCCCATGCCTGGCCACGATGCTGGTGCTGATCGGTTACAAACTGGCGTTCTGATCCGGCACCGTATAGATCGCTGAATTTAGCGGAATCATGCCCTCGCTGATGTAGTCAAAATTATGACCACGTTCAGATGAGGTCATGACGTCCATGAACAGCCCCGTAAACGATCTTCTGCGACGGTTCCGCCGCCCCCGTGGCGAGCCACCCGACAACGCGGCCGACGTGCTGCGCCGTCATGCCGAACCGTTACCTGCACTCGACTCACCTGAATTCGGCGAACTGTTCGACCGCTTTGGCGATGCCAGCGTGGTGCTGATCGGCGAAGCCAGCCATGGCACCCAGGATTTCTACCAGACCCGAGCGGCGATCACTCGCCGCCTGATCGAGCAGCACGGCTTCGGCATCGTCGCGGTTGAAGCCGACTGGCCCGATGCCGGGCAGATCGATCGATGTGTCCGCGACCTGGGGCGCTCCGCCTGGAAAAAACAGGCCTTTGCCCGATTCCCCACATGGATGTGGCGCAACACGGCCGTGCAGACCTTTACCCGTTGGCTGCACCACCATAACCGCGGCTTGGCGCTTGAGCAGCGGGTGGAATTTCGAGGGCTGGATGTTTACAGCATGCGTCACTCCATCGACGAAGTGCTGGGCTATCTCGACAAGACCGATCCGCAGCTGGCAAAAGAGGCCCGGCATCGCTACAGCTGCCTGACGCCATGGCATGACGACCCGGCGCTGTACGGTCATTTCACCGAGCGGGGCAATATGGCCACGTGCGAGGACGCCGTGGTCGAGCAATTGAATGTGCTGCTGGGCGAACGGCTTGATCCGATGGTCGCCGACGACGAGGCGTTTTTCAGCGCCACCCAGAACGCCCGCGTCGTGCGGGCCGCCGAGCAGTATTACCGCGCCATGTACCGTGGCTCGACCGCCTCGTGGAACCTGCGTGACCTGCACATGTTCGACACCTTGCAAACTCTGATGGAGCATCGCGGGGCAGGCGCCAAAGCGGTGGTGTGGGCGCATAACTCACACATCGGCAACGCCGCCGCGACGCAAATGGGTTGGGAGGGGCAGTTCAATATCGGCCAGTTGTGCCGCACGGCCTACGGCTCACAAGCGGTGCTGATCGGCATGGGCACCGACCACGGCACCGTCGCCGCCGCCGACGACTGGGATGAGCCGATGCAGGTCAAACAGGTGACCCCGGCATTGGCCGACAGCTGGGAACAACTGTTTCTCAAGGCCGGCATCCCCGCAGCACTGCTCGACTGGCGGACGTCACCGAGCGAGGAATTGCTGGACGTGCTGGCCGAGCCATTACTTGAGCGTGCCATCGGTGTCATCTATCGACCCAGGACCGAGCGCCAGAGTCATTACTTTCAGGCCGTACTGGCAGAGCAGTTCGACGCTTTCGTCTGGATCGAAAAAACCCATGCGGTCTCGCCGCTGCCTGCACCTGAATTCATGGAGCATGAGGAAGATACTTTTCCGTTCGGCATATGACGGATCTCTATTCCCGGGTAAAAATCTCCAGCAGATGCCCGTCCGGGTCATCGAAATACACCCGCCGGCCACCGCCGTAATCATTGATCTCATTCGGCCGTTGCTTGCCAGGATCTGCCCACCAGGGCTGCTTGCGCGCTTGCAGGCGAGCGAAGGCTGCGTTGAAGTCTTCGTCGCCAATCAGAAACGCATAGTGTTGGGAGGCAATCGGCGGGTCGTTATTGTAGAAATCCAGCGACACACCGTTATCGAATTTGACCACCAGCATCGGTCCGAACGGCTCGGGATCGGGCAGGCCGAGGAGGTCGGTCAGATAGCGGGCCGACACCTGTTTGTCACGACACCAGACGATGGTGTGATTCAGCTGAGCGCTCATGGAAAAATCCTCACGGCGAATCAGGTCGTGCCATGAGATTAGCTCAGGCTGTTGCGCAATGACTGCCCTGACCTAAGCTTGGGGCAAGGCGAATACAAATACGTTGCCTCCCCCCGGAACGTTCGCCGCGATGCGCAATCATTAGAGCGTGGATATCAAAAGGAGATGCGCATGCTCATAAGGTCTTTGACCCTGGCTACTTTGCTGGCTTTCGTCGGCCCCCTGTTCGCCGCCGATGACGATTCCCCTCTGGTTAAAGACGTGGGCAGGGCCCGTCCCTTGATTGTCATCGCACCCAGTTCGGTCGACCCTACTTGGATCAGCCTGAAAAAATCGCTGGATGAACCCGCCAGTCGCAAAGGCTTCACCGAGCGAAACATGGTGCTGTACACCGTGATCAATACGATGGGGCAACGCGACGGCAAAGACCTCGACCCGCAAACAACGATGGCGTTGATTCGCTCGCTCAAGTTGGGCGCCGGGGCGAAGAGCAAAATCATCCTGGTCGGCAAGGACGGCGAAAAGAAGCTTGAAAAGGATGTGGTCGAGCTGAAAGAGATTTTCAGCACCGTCGACGCGCTGCCAGCCGCCGAAAAGGAAGCGACAGTACCGGTGCCAGCGCCGGTGGCTGAAGTTGCACCGGCCAAAGGCGCAAAAGGCAAACCGGCCAAGCCCGCCAAACCGCCTGAAATGCCGGATGATTGAATTGCCACTGAACTCTGTGGTGATCTTTTTAGGTAGGAGGGATGACTGTGAGGGGGATTAGTCCTTCTTCCAGAGGGTGTGTCGAAAATGACTGAGGTGGTCGTTTCAACCGCCTCAGCCCTCTGGTAGACGGTCCTGACTGTTTTAAGGTCGAGCCAGCAAATGACGGATTACATTAACCAATACAGGTGAGAAGGGCTGCAGGCGCCCGGCATCAGGCGTTTGCAAGTCCTCCAGAAGTAAGCCCAAGAAATCTTCGTCCTCATTCTGCAGCTCGTCGGGTGGCAGGTTCTGGGTATAAATCAACGCATCAACCAGAGTTTTACGTGCGCCGACAAGACCACGATTGCTTTCCTCTGTATGACCCAGATTCAACGCCTCAATGGAAGTATTGGCTCGGTCGGTATGCCCCTTCACCAGTCCAGACAGATAGAACTTCAGCTCGGTTTCGCATTCATCCATCAAAGGCGTCAGTGGCAGTGCTCGTGTGCCTCGACCGTGGCCGCATTGATGGGAGCGTTGGCAACTTGCGACTATGTTGGATAAGTCTAAAGTGCGATTTTGCGCGCGATCCTGAGCCTCAATATGCTCGTTATGAGCGTCGTCAATCGTGATTGCCTGGCAGCAATACGCACATAGGCCGTACTGTTCCGAGATACACGCTGAGCGAATGGACCGACTCTCTTCAACGGGCAAATCCCGGTAACGTAATGTGCTGTTCAAGCGCTTCCATCGAGTCAGCGCCTCCGGTTCAACTCCCTTGTTGATCTTACGCACGACGCAACTCCAGTTTGCGGATCAACAGTGCGGCCTTCGCCAGCTCCAGATGACCATCCGAAAGCTCCAGTGATAGTTCGGAAAACAACTTCCTGGCTTCGTCCAGGTCACCATCCTGCAGGCGCTCAAACAATCGATTCAGTTTTCGCTGTACCTCGCTGTTGCGAATATCGGTGTCCATGACGCTCAACAAAACCTGATTCGCATCAAGTCCATAAAGGCCATTGCGCTCTTGTAACTCCCCATCATCCAGCACGTAGCACAGCACATCTTTTGCGTCGCTGATGACGAGTGGAGAGTGAGTTGTCAGTACGAATTGGCAATTTGGAAAGGTTTCACTCAGCTGTCGGATCAGACTACGCTGCCATTTGGGGTGCAGGTGTAAGTCGACTTCATCAATCAGTACGATTCCGTCACCGTGTAAAGGGTTGTCCAGCGATTGATTCATCATGGCCAATCGGCGAGCGATGTCTCCGACCAATGCCATCATCGACTTTTCACCTTGCGACAGCTGGGAGACATTGAGCGTCACGCCGTCTTTGTCTATCGCCATATGCAGGCGCGGCTTGCGCTGCACTCTCAGATTGCTGAAGCCAGGCATGAACGCTGCGATAGCGGAGCGAACCGCTGTCAGCTGACGATCGCGGGATGAGGCCTTCAACTGGGAAAGGGTTTTCCAGATGTCACTGTCGTTACCGAACTTTTTGGAAATCTCGGCTAAGGCAGTATCAGATACTCCGGTTTCATTTTCGCTGTCTTCGCGTTCGCGAAACCATTCAAAGAAGCGTCGGAAATCTACGCCTCGATTTAGTGAATTGTCGTAGCCGTCTAGTTGATCAAAGGAATGTTTGGTACGGATTTTTAGCGGGATTTCCAGAACCGAACGCTCGACGGGGTAGTAGGCGATCAATGGGAGCGAGGCTTTATCATCTGCTGTCAGTTGGTTGCGGTAATGATCTGCAAGGCGACTGGCACCCGCTAATTCGCTATGGACAGCAGTATTTCGTCCTTTTTTGCCGCGGGCAGTGGTCCAAACGAACAGAATATCTTCAGGGGTAACCTTAGGAAGATCTGGACGTGCCTGTAAACGGTCTACTACGGCAATCGCAACCATCGCGACTGAGGCATCGTTTCGAATGTCCTCATCTGTAAGGTAGCTGCCAATGCCTTTCTCGGCACGAATCCTGGCGACCAACCAGCTCAGTGAGGTGGCCAGCGATTTTAAAAGTGTGGTTTTCCCGGCACCGTTGTTTCCCACCAGAACTGTCATGTTCGAGGGATGCTTGGGGGTGGGAGCCAAGTGAATGCTTAAATCGGTGAACCGACCGACATTCGTGAGATCGAAACTGAAAATTTCCATTACAACGCCCTATGGGGGTCAGTCGGTTTGAATACTTGAGCGCGCATTATGTCATTCCCAACCACGGATTGATCCGATGCCGTTTGGGGGCTTGGGAGGCCCATTAGATACAACGGTTTCGGTCGCATCACAACGGTCATCAATAAAAAGTTAGTTGCAGTGTATGCCCATGAAAATGAGCTGGGGCAAAGGACTGCAATTGCGTCGGACATTTCCTTCAAAACGCAGAGCACTCCATGAACTGGTGCGGTGGCGAGCATGCCGATAACCTTCTCCAGCCGCTGCAAAATCAGTGGTCGGATGTGGAAGTCCGGTGAGTACCGAGAGCGCATGTGCACCAGTAAACACATGTTGGCGTTTTTTTATGCCAACATTGTTGCTTATGGCGGCTGTGCGCAGGAGCACTCTTGAGTGCACTGGGTTTCTCTCGGTATCCCGGACTTCCACACCTGCGTACAGCTGCCACCCTCTCTGTGGAAGTGAGATCGGCAGTTTTCTTAATTACCGAGGTTCTTCACCCATGAAAAAAATAAGTCCTAACCCGCCCGAAACCCCAACCGATTCCGACCCCCTCGATTCCGTTCCACTGTCCGAAATCACCGAGCCCGCCGTCAGTGCTCGCTTACGTAACCCCAACCACGCCGACCCTATCAGCCATATCTTCACCATCATCCCCGGTGTCCATACAGAAACCCTGCTAAGCCACGCCTGTGAAACCCTCGCATCCCTGAACGTGCTGATCACCGACCTGGCCTGCAAGCTGGAAAGCTCCAACCGCAACGTGGCGCTGTCGATTCAGCAGTTGGCGGTAGTCGCGCAATTGCTGGTGAACCGCGCACTGGACAACATCGATTCGTCCGAAGGCGCGTCTGCCATTCAGCCAAGCACTCAACATTGATGAGGGAGGTTCCGTTATGGCTCGATACATGCCGATTACGGGCATCGACTGCACAACTGCATCGTTGCTGATTGATACCGAGGCGCCTGTGGACGTGTTGCATGACACAGCGGCCTATCGCATCAGAAGCGTGACCCAGCTATTGGAAACCCTTTCCATCGGCGAAGGGATCAGCCGCGATGCATTGCTGCTGCAGGACTTCGCGCGGGTGCTGGCGATTCCAATGCGCGACGGTTGTGATTTGATGGATGTGATCGGGCGACGATTGCAGGCACAGATTTAAATGCTGTAACGAAAATGAGCGACCTTAAGAGGTCGCCCATTTTATTTGCCAACGCCAAACCCTGTGGCGAGGGGGCTAGCCCCCGTTCGGCTGCGCAGCAGTCGTAAACCCGGCATCAGAGGTCTATCTGATACAACGCGGTGGCTGGTTTGGGGCCGCTGCGCAGCCCAACGGGGGCAAGCCCCCTCGCCACAGGTGCGCGGTTGCCCAGCCTCGATGGATTGTCGGGATTATTCAGTCAGCGCACTCATTATTTTGTGAGCGATTTTGACTCGTTCGGGGTTTGGGTAGTTTTTGTTGGCCAGGATCACGATGCCAATGTCCTTCGCCGGGATAAAAGCTACATAGGCGCCAAAGCCACCGGTTGAGCCGGTTTTGTTGATCAGCGCCGTATTGTGTTGAGGTTGGGGCGGGTTCAGCCACTTGACCTCATGCGCCTCAACCGCCATCTGCGACGAGTTGCCCGCCAGCAATGTATCGAGCGTTACCGGATAGTTGTAGAGCTCCCACCCCAACCCTTGAGTCATCTCGCCGACTTGGTAGTAGCCGGTGTGAGTGAGGGCGATGGCTTGCTGCAGGGGCTTTTCCAGCGACGTCGGATTCATGTTCGCCTCAACATAGCGAAGCAGGTCCGAGGCACTGGTTTTCACGCCATATGCTTCGGAATCCAGTGCGCCCGGTTCGACCCGCACAGGTTTGTCGTCCTTGTTGTAACCCTGGGCGTAAAGCCCCATCTGATCCTGCGGCACCTTGAGGTAGCTGTGCTTGAGGCCGAGTTTCGGTAGCAAGGTTTTTTCCATCAGCTTATCGAACGGCGCCCCCATGCTGTGCGCCGCCAGATAGCCAAACAACCCGAGGCTAGGGTTTGAATACTGACGATGAGTGCCGGCGGCGTAGGTCGGTTTCCACTGCTTGAAATAGCCGAGCATTTTTTCCTGATGGTCCGCATCACCGGGGAACTGCAGCGGCAGGCCGCCAGCGGTGTAGGTGCCGAGTTGCAGCACGCTGATGCTGTCGAACGCGCTGCCGCGCAATGTTGGCAGCACCTGACTGGCTTTGTCCGACAGGGGCAGTTTGCCTGTCGCCTGGGCATAGGCGGCGAGAGTGGCGGTGAAGGTTTTGCTCACCGAACCGACCTCGAACAGGGTGTCCTTTGCTACCGGGCGCCCGGTTTCTTTCGAGGCCACGCCGTAGTTAAAGTAATGCTGCTTTCCATTGAGCGTTATGGCCACGGCCATGCCGGGAATACCCTGGGCCTGCATGACAGGCCGGATGGCGTCGTTAACAATCGTATCGATGGGTTGATCCGTCTGGGCCGCGGCAACACAATGGCTGGCGCCGAATACCGTCACGCAAGCCGCAAGAATCTTCAATCTGGCCGTACTTCTGTTGTTCGTCATTGTTTCAATTCCATGATTTTTCGTGGTGTTAACCGCTACACTCCGAGCGGTTTTTCAAGCCGGTCCGCTGCTGGGCGAGCCAAATCTATGCAGTTTGGCGAAGACCGACAAACGACGATATTTCGGATGAGCCATTAGAAAATTTTGGGAGTGGGCATGATTCGACCTCATCTGCCGCTGAATGCGCTGCGCGCTTTCGAGGCGTCGGCACGTCATTTGAGTTTTACACGGGCGGCGGTGGAGTTGTGTGTCACGCAGGCGGCGGTGAGTCATCAGGTCAAAAGCCTTGAAGCCCAGCTTAACGTGACTTTGTTCAAACGCCTGCCCCGAGGCCTGATGCTGACCAGCGAAGGTGAAACCCTGCTGCCGGTGTTGCGCGAATCCTTCGACCGGATCGCCGAGACCCTGGAGCGTTTCGAGGGCGGGCATTTTCGTGAGGTGCTGACGGTGGGCGCCGTAGGGACTTTCGCGGTCGGTTGGCTGTTGCCGCGATTGGCGGACTTTCAGAAGAAACATCCGTTCATAGATTTGCGCCTGTCGACCAATAACAACCGGGTGGACGTGGCAGCCGAAGGCCTGGATTACGCCATTCGCTTTGGCGCGGGGGCGTGGCATGGGATCGAAGCGGTACGGTTGATCGAGGCGCCGTTGTCGGTGCTCTGCGTCCCCGAGATTGCGCGGCAATTGCACACACCGGCCGATCTGTTGCAGCAAACGCTGTTGCGTTCCTATCGCACGGATGAGTGGCCGGAGTGGTTTCAGGCAACTGGTCTTTCGGCCCATGCCGCACCGCCCCGGAGCATCGTCTTCGACTCGTCGCTGGCGATGATGGAAGCGGCGTTGCAAGGGGCGGGCGTAGCATTGGCGCCGCCCTTGATGTTCTCTCGACAACTGGCGGCGGGTGCAATCGAGCAACCGTTCGCCATTGGGATCACCACGGGCAGCTACTGGCTGACCCGCTTGCAGTCGCGGCCTGAAACGTCGGCGATGGCCGCGTTCAAGGGCTGGTTGCTGCAAGC
The DNA here is from genome assembly GCF_000282555.1 of Pseudomonas sp. GM102. NCBI lineage: Bacteria > Pseudomonadati > Pseudomonadota > Gammaproteobacteria > Pseudomonadales > Pseudomonadaceae > Pseudomonas > Pseudomonas sp. GM102. Next base: position 23,558 of record NZ_AKJB01000063.1, read on the forward strand.
TTCGCTTTAATACAAAAACCCGTGGGAGCGGGCTTATGTGGCGAGGGGGCTTGCCCCCGTTGGAGTGCGCAGCACTCCCAACACCATCACCGGGTTTCGTCTTAAAGAACCGATTGGCCATTTTTGCGACTGCTTCGCAATCGAACGGGGGCAAGCCCCCTCGCCACACAGGCTCTTCCACAGGGATTGCAATGTTTCAGAGTTACCGCACCAGGCACGGCCGCTTGTTATCGAATTTCCACCCCGGAATCAGAAACTGCATCGCCACGCTGTCATCCCGCGCACCCAGACCCATGCCTTTGTACAGCTCATGGGCCTTGGCCAGTTGATCCATGTCCAACTCAACCCCCAAGCCAGGTTTTTTCGGCACCTGCACGCAGCCGTCGACGATTTGCAGCGGCGCTTTGGTCAGGCGTTGGCCGTCCTGCCAGATCCAGTGGGTGTCGATGGCCGTGATCTCACCCGGCGCAGCCGCCGCGACGTGGGTGAACATCGCCAGGGAAATATCGAAGTGGTTGTTGGAATGCGAACCCCAGGTCAGGCCCCATTCGTGGCACATCTGCGCGACTCGAACCGAGCCTTGCAGGGTCCAGAAGTGCGGGTCTGCCAAAGGAATATCTACTGACTGCAACTGGATCGCATGGCCCATTTCCCGCCAATCGGTAGCGATCATGTTGGTCGCGGTTTTCAGGCCCGTGGCACGACGGAATTCAGCCATGACTTCGCGGCCGGAATAACCGTTTTCCGCACCGCACGGGTCTTCGGCGTAAGCGAGAACGTGATGCTGATCCCGGCACAGGCGGATCGCTTCTTTGAGCGACCAGGCGCCATTCGGATCAAGGGTGATGCGCGCATCGGGAAAGCGTTCGGCGAGGGCGGTGACCGCTTCGATTTCCTCGTCGCCACTCAACACGCCGCCCTTGAGTTTGAAGTCCTTGAAGCCATAACGGGCGTGGGCAGCTTCCGCGAGGCGCACCACGGCGCCGGCGCTCATGGCTTTTTCGTGACGCACACGGAACCAGTCGTTATCGGCGTCCGGTTCGCTGCGGTAGGCCAGATCGGTTTCGTTGCGATCACCGACATAAAACAGATAACCGAGCATCTTCACTTCGTCGCGCTGCTGGCCTTCGCCGAGCAGGGCCGCGACCGGTACGTCCAAATGCTGGCCGAGCAAGTCGAGCAGGGCGGCTTCAAGGCCAGTAACCGCGTGAATGGTGATGCGCAGGTCGAAGGTCTGCAGGCCGCGACCACCGGCATCGCGATCGGCAAAGGTCTGGCGCACTTGATTGAGGATCTTCTGGTAAGTGCCGATCGGGCTGCCGACCACCAGTGCGCGCGCGTCTTCCAGCGTCTGGCGAATGCGCTCGCCACCCGGCACTTCACCGACGCCGGTGTGGCCGGCGTTGTCCTTGAGGATCACGATATTGCGCGTGAAAAACGGGCCGTGGGCGCCGCTCAGATTGAGCAGCATGCCATCGTGACCGGCCACCGGCACAACCTGCATGCTGGTGATGATCGGGGCTTTTGCGGCTTCTTGTGGGTTCATTTTCTTGTCCTTTAAACCGTGCTCTTACATGAGTGTTCAGGCGTGATTAGGTGCTGGTTTGCCCAGGGCAACCACAGGTGCAGGTTTCGGTTTATTGCGCGCGGCAAAGACGATGATTGCGGCGATGATCGAGGTGGCGGCCAGGCCGTACAGCCCGCCCTGAATCGAGCCGGTGTGTTGTTCCAACAAACCGAAGGTGGTCGGCGCAACGAAGCCACCGAGGTTGCCCACCGAGTTGATCAGTGCGATCACGCCAGCGGCGATTCGTGCATCCAGGTACGCCTGGGGAATCGGCCAGAACAGCGACGATGCGGACTTGAAACCCAGCGCGGCGAAGCAGATGGCGACGAAGGCGAAGATCGGCCCGCCGGTGGTGGACATGAACATCCCGGCGGCAGCGATCAGCAAGGCTGTGGCGACCCAGGCTTGCTGGTGTTTCCATTTGGCCGACAGCGTGGCGAAGGCGTACATGCCGACGATCGACAGCAACCACGGAATCGAGTTGAACAACCCGACCTGAATGTCGCTCAGGTCGCCCATCTTCTTGATGATGCTCGGCAGCCAGAAGGTCGCGGCGTAGATGGTCAATTGGATGAAGAAGTAGATCAGGCAGAACAGGATGATCTGGCGATCCTTGAGCAGCGTGCCCAGCGACGGTTTGATCGGCGTCGCGGCTTCGCGGGCCAGTTGTTCGTCATCGATGGCTTTGACCAGTGCGTCCTGTTCGGGAAGGGTCAGCCATTTGGCGTCGTGAGGTTTGGAGTCCAGCCAGAACCAGACAAACACGCACAGCCCGACCGAGAACATCCCTTCAATGAAGTACATCCACTGCCAGCCATGCATGCCCAAACCGCTGATTTGCAGTAGCAACCCGGACAGCGGACCGGAGATCAGCGATGCGATGGCCGAGCCGCTGAGGAAGATCGCAATCGCCTTGCCGCGCTCCACACCGGGCAACCAGCGGGTGAAGTAATAAATCACCCCGGGGAAGAAACCGGCTTCGGCCACACCGAGCAAAAACCGCAGAATGTAGAAGTGGGTTTCGTTCTGGATGAACGCCATGCAGGCGGCCACCAGGCCCCAGGTCAGCATGATGCGGGTCAGCCAGATTCGTGCGCCGACTTTTTGCAGGAGGATGTTGGAAGGGACTTCGAACAGCGCGTAACCAATGAAGAACAGACCGGCTCCGAGGCCGTAGGCGGCAGCGCCAATGCCCAGGTCATGTTCCATGTGGGCGCGGACGAAACCGATGTTCACACGGTCGATGTAGTTGACGATGAACATGATCACGAACAGCGGCAGGACGTGGCGTTTCACTTTCGAGATGGCGGACTTCAGGACCGAATCGGCGCCCTCGGTCATCCCGGATATGGATGTATTCACTGCTTTTTCTCCCACTCGTTATTTTTATGCGGGGTGTGGCTTGGTGTTGCGTTGTTGATAGACATCATACAACTAGATTTTTTTGGTCGACAAGTGCTGTCTCTCAACAAAATGGTGCTAGGTGGGAGGGTCTTTATTCTGTTTCTGGCTCTGTGTGGCGTATTTGCTGGGTTCTGTCTGGATTTGTTCAGTCAGTTATTTTCTCTTTATCGCGACGATGAGCCTGGGTTCGTTGAGTTTAAATCGTCTATTTCAGCATGATGATTGAGTGTTGTCGTACAAGTTTGGCAGCATTTTGTTGAGATTCCCGTCACCGAAAAGCGAACGCAGTGCTACGATCCGGATACCTGCTTTACGGATAAATCACCATGCAAGAAGACATCGACGCACCCGCCCGCAAGCGTGCCCACAACCTGGCCCATGATCTGGTGAGCAAACTGACCCAGAGCATCCTGCTCGGCCAGATGGTGCCGGGGGACAAGTTGCCTTCGGAGAACTCGATTGTTCAGGAGCATGGCGTCAGTCGCACGGTAGTGCGCGAGGCAATCTCGAAGTTGCAGGCTTCGGGGCTGGTGGAAACCCGTCACGGCATCGGCACCTTTGTGCTCGAGCGAGCACCGGATCAGGGGCTGCGGTTGAATGTCGATACCGCGCTGGGTGTGCGCAGTATTCTGGAGTTGCGCATGGGTCTGGAGACCCAGGCTGCGGCGCTGGCTGCGGTTCGTCGCACAGACCAGCAGTTGGCGCAGATGCGTGAAGCGCTGGATGACTATCAAAGCCTGTTGGCCAACAACGACAGCTGCGTTGAGGCGGACAAACGCTTCCATCTGCTGATCGCCGAAGCCACCGGCAACGTGTGCTTCACCGAGATCATGCAGCACCTGGGCAGCGCCATGATCCCCCGGACGCGCGTCAATGCCGCCGAGCGCGGGTCGGCGGATTTGAGCAAGCTGGGGCAACTCGCCAACCTCGAACACGAGGCGATTCTCAACGCCATCAGACGCCAGGATCCAGATGCGGCGCGGGCGGCGATGTGGTTGCACCTGACTAACAGCCGCGACCGCTTTTCGGCTGATCGGTAGCCGCCGTTTGTCTCCTCGATAGCACCCCTTTTTCAGGCTCGTTTCCAACCTGTACGGCCCGGATTCGCTGGGCCTGATCAGTGGAGGCGCGTCATGGCTTACGATCAAATCCTTCAGGGTGGAACTTCCGATAACGACCCTGTCAGACCCATTCCCGATATGGACGATCCGTCGATGGATCAAGACGCACCACCCGGCATGGACCCTTCGCGAGACCCGGCCGATACGGACATTGATCATCCTGAAGATTGGAGGGACCCGGCTCTGGACCCGGATCTGGATGACGACATTCCGGCGCCGGATGAAGAAACGCCATTGTCCGATGACAGGCGATAAATGAAACCCGGCCGATGTGCCGGGTTTTTTGTGATTGCTGGTTCATCGCGTCATCGTTCTTCGCGGGCAGCCTCGCTCCTACAAAAGCACCGCCCCCCCGTAGGAGCGAGGCTTGCCCGCGAAGGCGCCAGGCCCATCAACACCAATCAGCGATCAAGCACTGGCCACCTGAGTCCCAAAAAACCGCCTCTCCAGATTCAACGCCAACACACTGACCAGCACCACCACCGCACCCATCACCACCATCAACGTCGGCTGCTCGCCCAAGCCAACAGACGCAATGGCCATGGCCGCAGGCGGAATCAAATACATCGTCATCGTCGCACGGCTCAAATCCACATGAGCCAATACAAATGCCCAGGCCAGGTAGGCGAGGGCGCTGGGAAACACGCCCAATGCAAGCACTGCCCATTGCACGTGAAGCGGCGCGGTGACGATTTCGCTGGTCAGCCCCGGCAGATAAACCAGCAACAACGCCGTCCCCGACCAGACGGTGTAGCAGACCAGCGTCAACCCGTCGTAGCGCCCGGACTGATGCTTTTGCAACGCAAAGTAGAAACTCCAGGACACCGCCGCCAGCAAAATCAGCAAGCCGTGAGCGTCGATACTCCCCAATCCATGATCACCAGCCACCACAATCACCACGCCGGTCAAACCCAGAAACACGCAGCCCCAGCGCCAGACGCTCACCCGGTCCTTGAACACGAAACGTGCCAGCAGCGTACTGAACAACGGCGTGGTTTGCGCCAGCACACTGGACGCCCCGGCGCTGACCCCTTGCTGGCCGAAATTCAGCGCGACGTGATGCAGGCTCACGGCAAAGAAACCGAGGACGATCAGCAGCGGGCAGTCGCGAATGTTCGGCAGGCGGATGCCTCGGAACACGGCGACTACTGCCATGAATACCGATGCCACCAAAAACCGCAGCAGCGCCAGATGCCCCGGGTCATAGGCCTGCAAACCGATATGAATACCGGTCGGGGAATACCCCCAGCAGGCGACGACGAACGCCGTCGTCAGAATGATTTTGACGGAGTGATTGGAGGCGGGTGTGAGTGGTTGCATGGTCAGGCACCTGTGGGCGTATGCGCCGAGTATCGGAAGCCTGACCGTTCGCCACAACTGACTTATACTGCGTCAACCGTTCACTTTGGGTGATGTATGGAGCTGGCGCAGATTCGCATGTTCAAGACCGTCGCCGACGTCGGCAGCATCGCCCGGGCGGCCGAGTTGTTGCACTGTGTGCCGTCGAATATCACAGCGCGCATCAAGTCCCTGGAAACCGAGCTGGGTGTCGCGCTGTTTCTGCGCGAGGGCCGAGGGTTGCGAATCAGCCCGGCGGGCCAGACCTTTTTGGCTTACGCCGCGAAAATTCTCGCGCTGACGGCTGAAGCCAAACGCGCGCTGGACCCGTCGGCCGAGCCCTCCGGGCCGTTGCGCATTGGCGCCATCGAGTCGTCGGCGACCGGTAGATTGCCGCGGTTACTGGCCAAGTTTCATAAGCGCTATCCGGGCGTTGCGCTGGAATTGACTACCGGCAGCTGGGGCCAATTGCTCGATGACACGCTCAATCACCGGCTCGATGGTGCGATCGTCGCGGTGGATGTCGAGCGCTCACACCTCAAGCGCACGCCGATGTACCGCGAAGAGCTGCTGCTGATTGCTTCGACGTCGCTGGGGCCGGTGCGCGATATCACCGATTTGCAGGACAAGACCGTCTTCATGTGGCCTCAGGGTTGTCCTTACCGGGCGGCGCTGGAGCATTGGTTGCTGCGTCAGGGGCAGGCATTGCCGATTGTCAGCCTGGCCAGTTATGGCGCGATTGTTGGCTGCGTCAGCGCCGGGGCCGGTGTAGCACTAGTGCCCAAAGGGATCTTCGATCAGTACGCCAAAGGGGCGGGGTGCGCGGGGTATGAATTCCCCGAGCTGACGGCTATCGATAACCTGTTTTACTGGCATGAAAACGCCGGGGTTCACCCGGCGCGGGAGGCGTTTGTGGCGATGTTGCGCGAAGAGTTTGCCTGATCACTTGGGGCTTACCCTGATGCCAGGCAGTCAAGCGCTATTCATGTGGGAGCGAGCCTGCTCGCGATGACGCCGGTACATTCAACATCAATGTGACTGACACGCCGCTATCGCGAGCAGGCTCGCTCCCACAGGTTCAGTGTCGTGCCTTTGATGATTTTCAGCTCACGCCCACATCTCGCATCAACAACCCAAAGCGCAAATCCACCGCGTCCGGTATCGGCAAATACACCGTGTGCCCATCCCCCGGCGCCACTTCAATCGCCTCGTCTTTGACGTTCTGCAGCTGATGCAAATCGAAGTGAAAGTTGCCCTGGGGCGTCATCAGTTCCAGGTGATCGCCCAGGCCAAAGCGATTTTTCACCCGCACCTCGGCCAGCCGATCCCGGCGTTCGCCGGTCAGTTCGCCCACGAACTGTTGGCGTTCTGAGACCGAGCTGCCGTTCTGGTAATTCTGATATTCGTCATGCACATGTCGACGCAAAAAACCTTCGGTATAACCACGTTGGGCCAGGGATTCCAGGTCGGTCATCAAGCTGCGATCAAACGCTCGGCCAGCCACCGCATCATCGATTGCGCGGCGATACACCTGGGTGGTGCGCGCGCAATAGAAGTGCGATTTGGTCCGGCCTTCGATCTTCAATGAATGCACGCTCATCTGCGTCAGGCGCTCGACATGCTGCACGGCGCGCAGGTCCTTGGCGTTCATGATGTACGTGCCGTGTTCATCCTCGAACGCCGGCATCAGTTCGCCAGGGCGATTGGCTTCTTGCAGCAGGAACACTTGATCGGTCGGCGCGCCGATGCCCAGGGTCGGTTCGGGACGGAGCTGCTGAACGATTTCACCAAGCTGATTTTCGACGGCCGGTGTCGCCGAGTATTTCCAGCGGCAGGCGTTGGTGCAGCTGCCCTGATTGGCATCGCGCTTGTTCATATAGCCTGACAACAGACAGCGCCCGGAATAGGCCATGCACAACGCGCCGTGGACGAACACTTCCAGCTCCATCGCCGGAACGTGCTGGCGGATTTCGGCGATTTCTTCCAGCGACAGTTCGCGGGACAGGATGATCCGGTTCAAGCCCTGTTGCTGCCAGAACTCGACGCTGGCCCAGTTCACCGTGTTGGCCTGCACCGACAAGTGGATCGGCATCTGCGGGAAGTGCCGACGTACCAGCATGATCAGGCCCGGGTCGGACATGATCAGCGCGTCCGGCGCCATGGCGATCACCGGTTCCAGGTCCTTCAAGAAGGTTTTGAGCTTGGCGTTGTGCGGGGCGATGTTCACCACCACATAGAAGCGCTTGCCCTGAGCCTGGGCCTCGGCGATGCCGAGCGCGAGGTTGGCGTGATCGAATTCGTTGTTGCGCACCCGCAGGCTGTAGCGCGGTTGGCCGGCGTACACCGCGTCGGCGCCATAGGCGAAGGCATAACGCATGTTTTTCAGGGTGCCGGCAGGGGCGAGCAGTTCCGGGGGCGTGAGCGTCATGGCGCTGGTCATGGCAGTGTCGATCGCAAAAGCCGGCAAGGGTAAGCGGCTTGCCCGCGGGGTTTATTGATCTGGATCTATGCTTGATGAAAAAACGGATGGCACTCGCGCGAGCCGTGGCGGACTAAATACCAGGACGCGCAAACGGCGCCCCTGCGCACTGACATGGATCGGACATGAACGAAACGAAGCTGCAAAACACCTCGCTGATAGTCTTGCTGACGCTGGTGAGCATCGCCTTCATCTGGATTCTGCTGCCGTTTTACGGTGCGGTGTTCTGGGCGGTCATCCTCGGTATTCTGTTTGCGCCGTTGCAGCACCAACTGCAACGCAAGTTTGGCTTGCCCCATAATCTCACGGCCCTGTGCACCTTGATTCTCTGTGTACTGATCGCGATCTTGCCGGTGATCACCATCAGTACCTTGCTGGTTCAAGAAGGCGCGGCGCTCTACAACAGAATCGAAAGCGGTGAATTGGACATTGCCGGGTATGTGTCGCAGTTCAAGCAAAGCCTGCCGCCATACGTTCAGTACTTGCTCGATCGTTTCGGCATGGGCGAGCTGAGCGGGCTACGGGAAAAAATCATCAAGAGCACGATGCAAGGCAGTCAGTTTGTCGCGACCAAGGCGTTCAGTTTTGGGCAGGGGACTTTTCAATTCGTGGTGAGTTTTTTCGTCATGCTGTACTTGCTGTTTTTCTTCCTGCGGGATGGGCCCGAACTGGCGCGCAAGGTTCGCTCGGCGATACCACTGGAAGATAGCCAGAAACGCCGTTTGCAACTCAAGTTCAATCGCGTGGTGCGGGCCACGGTGAAGGGCAACCTGCTGGTGGCGGTCACACAAGGGGTATTGGGCGGTTTTATTTTCTGGTTTCTGGACATCCCGAGTGTGCTGCTCTGGGCGGTGTTGATGGCGTTTCTGTCGCTGTTGCCGGCGGTGGGGGCGGGCATCGTCTGGATACCGGTGGCGGCGTATTTCCTGTTCAGCGGCGCTATCTGGCAGGCCACGGTACTCACTTTGTTCGGGCTGTTCGTGATCGGCATGGTGGACAACGTTCTGCGACCGATCCTGGTGGGCAAAGACACCAGAATGCCCGACTACCTGATCCTCATCTCGACCCTGGGTGGCCTGGCGCTTTTTGGTCTGAACGGTTTTGTTATCGGGCCGTTGATCGCGGCGCTGTTCGTGTCGAGTTGGGCAATTTTCATCGATTCCAAGCCCAAGGTTCAGCTGCCTTAAGCGCTGAGCTGGCCTGAGTCGATACGTTGCGACAGGGCTTGGGCGGCGGGAAGCGAGGTGAGCGGGCCGCTGATCGGTTCGCCGTCCTGCACCAGATACCAACAGGCAAGCAATCCTCGTGCTCTGAGTTGTGCGGGAACGGCGCTGCCGATAACGGACATGATCTGAACCTGGGCCATAAGTACCTCCATTAATCTATGGAGCTACCTTACGGATCGGACGCTTGAACGGACAATCAACGCTTTCGATAGTCGTCATTGATGCCAATGAGTTCTGCGGTCAATCCACCACTAGATCGAGCATATGCACCACTTCCTGCTCATTGAGCAGGCCTTTGCGCACCAGGTTTTCTGCCAGCAGCGAAAGAAATTTTGCGCTGCGATGGCCTTCCAGGTGTTTGAGTTCGGTCAGTGCGTTGTACACCTTGCCGGAAGTGCACAAGCCGACAATGCGATGCGGGTTTTGTGTGGGCATGAAGGTCGTCCTTGTTTTTATCAACCTGTTGTTTACGGACAGATCCAAGCTTGCGGATCGGACATGACATAAATATGACCAACTTTACCTGCCGGTACTGTCCCGACAGCGACCTTGACGAGATTTATTCAGACTTCGTCCAGCCAGTGGTCATAAAAAAGGCCCCGCTTCTAAAGCGGGGCCTGATGAGCGAGTTACCAGCGGTCGCCACGATAATAACCATGGGGAGGGCCGTAATAGCCGCGTGGTGGACCATACCCGCGTGGCGGACCGTAATAGATCGGTGCCGGGCGGTAATAGATCGGTTGTTGAACGTAGACCGGCGCCGGTTGGTAATAGACAGGCGGTGGCTGCACGTACACCGGTTGTGGCTGAACGTAGACCGGTTGCTCCACATACACTGGACGGTCGCGGCTGATTATTGCTGAGCCAATGATTGCCGAGCCGACGATCGCACCAAACACAGCCGGACCTTCCCAGCCGCCATGACCACGACCACCTGCTTCTGCCTGCCCTGCGATAGCGAGAGCACCGATCAGCAAGGCTACTGTGGGGATTTTACGGATCATGATAAGTCCTCGGTTCTTCGACCCGGCGCTCGCGTCTGCAATAGACACAAGTTGTCGCGGGGATACTTCTAAGACAGCATTTTTTTGAAAATCAGCACAGCCGTTGGGTAAATTTTGTGTAAGGTCTGTACCGGCTTCTTTACGGCTGTGTGCCAAGTGCAGACTGGCTTTTATGATCAATCAGAACCGGTGAAGTGGCTAATCCCGTCCATCCGAAAGTGCTATTGAAGGAGATTCCAATGCAGATGAACCCCAACAGAGACACTCAGCTGTGCATGTCACTCTCGGGGCGCCCCGGCAATTTCGGCCTGCGGTTTCATAACCATCTGTACGAACAACTGGGCCTGAATTTTTACTACAAAGCCTTCAGCAGCCAGGACTTGCCGGGCGCCGTGGGCGGCATCCGCGCCTTGGGCATCCGGGGTTGCGGGGTGTCGATGCCGTTCAAGGAAGCTTGTATTGCGTTGGTCGATGAGCTGGATGCATCGGCTGAGGCCATCCAATCGATCAACACTATCGTCAACACCAACGGTCACCTCAAGGCCTACAACACCGATTACATTGCCATCGCCCAGTTGCTTGAAACCCATCAGGTGCCCAAGGATTCGACCTTTGCCCTGCGTGGCAGTGGCGGCATGGCCAAGGCTGTGGCCAGTGCCTTGCGCGATGGCGGCTACAAAAACGGCCTGATCGTGGCTCGTAACGAGCGTGCCGGACGTGCCTTGGCTGAATCGTTGGGTTATCACTGGCAGGCGGAGTTGGGCGCTCAACGCCCGCAGATGCTGATCAACGTCACGCCCATCGGCATGACCGGCGGGCCGGAGGCCGATCAACTGGCGTTTGAGCCTGACGCTATCGCTGCGGCGGAAACTGTCTTCGATGTGGTGGCGATCCCCTCGGAAACACCGCTGATCGTGCGCGGTCGTGCCGAAGGCAAACGGGTGATCACCGGGCTGGAAGTGATTGCGATCCAGGCACTGGAACAGTTCGTGTTGTACACCGGCGTGCGGCCGACCGATGAGCAGTTCCAGAAAGCCGTGGCGTTTGCCCGCAGCTGACAGTTGACTGTACTGGCCCAATCGCGGGCAAGCCCGCTCCCACAGGTCCAGCGCTGTCCTTGTGGGAGCGGGCTTGCCCGCGATTGCCGCGACTCGGTCTTCAGTCTGCCCCGGTCATTTACCCGCGAATCCCCGCCTATACTGCTCGTCGGCAAGCGAAGACTTGCTTTCCAGCCACCGTGACCGAGGTTTTCATGCATCCCGCCATTCTCAACCTGGATCAGGCCGAACTTTTACCTCTGCCCGAAGAGTTTGCTCCCACCGGAGACGCTGCCGGCCGCTATCAGCAACGCCTGGCACGCATCGGCCAGCAACTGGGCGCGCAAAAGCTGGGTTATCGGTTGTATGCCCTGGAGCCAGGCATGCGTGGCAGTCCTTTTCATAACCATCGGGTTAATGAAGAGATGTTCTACATCGTGGCCGGGGAGGGGGAGATTCGCCTGGGTGCCGAACGCTTTCCGATCCGCGCCGGTGACGTGATCGCCTGCCCGGCGGGCGGTCCTGAAGCCGCGCACCAGATCATCAACACCAGCAACGGCGAATTGCGCTATCTGGCGGTCAGCAGTCAGCAATCACCGGACATTTGCGAATACCCGGATTCCGGCAAATATGTGGTGATGGACGACTTCAAGGTCGATGCCCAGGGCAATGCTTCGGGCTTCGTCGCCGTCGCCAGGCAGGCCGATGGCGTGGATTATTGGGACGGGGAGTAGCAGTTCAGAGTTGAGCGCGAACCCTGTGGCGAGGGAGCTTGCTCCCGTTCGGCTGCGAAGCAGTCGCAAGGCAGGCAAACCCGGTGAGCCAGACGTAATGCGTTGACAGGTTTGGGGCCGCTTCGCGACCCAGCGGGAGCAAGCTCCCTCGCCACAAGGACCTCAGTGATTATTCGAGGCGTGCCAGCCGTTCTTCCAGCGCTGCAATCCGCGCTTCAAGCTCTTCGATTCGCTCAACCGACACACCGCCACCGGCCCCACGTTCCACAGGATTTTGCCGGGCAGCCAGGATCGTTTCGATATCCGCCGGATCACCCAGTGCATGCATGTAACGGTCTTCGCGCTGGCCGGCCTGGCGCGGGATCAACAACGCCAGACCCCTGGCGATCAAGCGCTCGAGCTGATGCACCACCTGCTCGGCATCTTCGAAGTCATGCATGCGGCCGCTGCGGGTCAGCAGTTCGTTGACCGTCTGCGGACCGCGCAGAAACAACAGCCCCGTCAGAATCACCTGCGCCGGCACCAGTTCCAGCGCCTTGTCGACCCGATGCTCCCAGCGGTCGGCACGGCTGCCCATCACCAGTCGGGTGAAACCACGACCTTCCAGAACGCGCAGGCTCTGGCCGACCTGGCCCTGGCTGAGGTTCATTACCGGTTCGCGGCTGGTTTTCTGGTTGCAGGCAATCACCAGCGCATTAAGCGTCAGCGGATAGGTTTCCGGGCTGGTGGCCTGTTTCTCGATCAACGAGCCCAGAATGCGGATTTCCGTGCTGTTAAGACGCGGTTCGTCGGAGGTCGTTTCTTGCTCAGTGCTCATCGCGCTTTTCCCTAGGCAGTCGAAGCGGCTAGCCTAATCCTTGCTGGATAAAAGACAAGCCGCAGGTCGGTCGGGCATGGCTATAATCGCTCCACGTTTTTACTCCTGTCACCCACACGAGACCACTATGACCATTTCCCTATACGCCGCTTCCGTTCCGGTTTTCCAGCAAATGCTCAATGCCCTGAGCAATAACCTGAGCAAGGCCGAAGCCCACGCTACGGCGAAAAACATCGACCCGAACGCATTCCTGCAAGCCCGTCTGTACCCGGACATGTTCCCGCTGGTGCGTCAGGTGCAGATTGCTGTTGATTTCGCCAAAGGCGTTTCGGCGCGTCTGGCTGAAGTCGAACTGCCGAAATATGACGACACCGAAACCACCTTCGCCGAACTGCAAGCGTTGATCGCCAAGGTCCTGGCTTTCATCGGCGAGATCAAACCCGAGCAGATCGACGGCAAGGAAGGCATCGAGATCGTTACCCGTCCAGGCACGCCTAAAGAGAAGCGCTTCACTGGCCAGGCTTACCTGCTGAGCTATGGTTTGCCGCAGTTCTTCTTCCACGTGACCACCGCTTACGCACTACTGCGTCACAACGGCGTGGAAGTGGGCAAGCGCGATTACATGGGCGCGTTCTAAACCGCCCAGATACAAAAAAGCCCGCCAAGGTGTAAGCCTTGGCGGGCTTTTTCATTTTGCCTTCTGTAGGCGCCAGGCTTGCCGCGGAACCTGTGGGAGCGGGCAAGCCTGGCTCCTACAGGTGCGTTTTACGCCAAACGCTGCGCCTTCAGCTCTTCACGCTGGCACGCCGCCGCGGTGAACAGCACGTCGGTGGAGGAGTTCAGCGCAGTTTCCGCCGAGTCCTGCAACACACCGATGATGAAGCCGACTGCCACCACCTGCATGGCGATTTCGCTCGGGATGCCGAACAGACTGCACGCCAGTGGAATCAGCAACAGCGAACCTCCGGCCACGCCCGAGGCGCCACAGGCACAGATCGCCGCGACAATGCTGAGCAGGATGGCTGTCGGAATGTCCACGGCGATGCCCAGGGTATGCACGGCGGCCAGGGTCAACACGGTGATGGTGATCGCAGCGCCGGCCATGTTGATGGTGGCGCCGAGCGGGATCGACACCGAGTAAGTGTCTTCGTGCAGGCCCAGGCGCTTGCTCAACTCCAGGTTGACCGGAATATTCGCCGCCGAACTACGGGTGAAGAAGGCGGTGATGCCGCTCTCGCGCAGGCAGGTGAGTACCAGCGGATACGGGTTGCGACGCAGCTTCCAGAACACAATGGCCGGGTTCATCACCAGCGCCACGAACAGCATGCAGCCCAACAACACAGCCAGCAGATGCATGTAACCGATCAAGGCGCCGAAACCGGAAGTGGCAAGGGTCGAAGCCACCAGGCCGAAGATCCCCAACGGCGCGAAGCGAATCACCAGGCGCACGATCAAGGTCACGCCGTTGGACAGATCGCCCAGCACTTCGCGAGTCGTTTCGCCGGCATGGCGGATCGCAACGCCCATGCCGATTGCCCACGCCAGAATGCCGATGAAATTGGCATTCATCAGCGCGCTGACCGGGTTGTCGACCACGCTGAGCAACAGACTCTGCAACACTTCGCTGATGCCACCCGGTGCGGTCACCGCAACGTCTTGGGTCGACAGCACCAGGCTCGACGGAAACAGCGTACTGGCGATCACCGCCACCACGGCCGCCGCGAAGGTGCCCAGCAAATACAGAAACAGAATTGGCCGGATGTGGGTTTCCTGGCCGTGCTTATGGTTGGCAATAGAGGCCATGACCAGCACGAACACCAGAATCGGCGCGACAGCCTTGAGCGCCGAGACGAACACTTTGCCGATGAAGGCGGTGGACTTGGCCAGCTCAGGCGCGAACAGCGCCAGGGTAATCCCGGCGATCAGGCCGATGATGATTTGCGTGACCAGGCTGCTGTGTTTCAGGCGTTGCAAGAGAGAAGGGGATGAAGCGGTCATAACGGCATCTCTGATTTTATTAGGGTGCAGGGTTCCTTGGCTCATGCAGCAAAAAGCCGGGCAGGCCACATGGAGGGAACCGAAAGGGTCGCTACATCAATGCCAGTGAATGGCCGATGAGCAAAGTGTAAGTACCGCAGGGTCGCGGACTTTATCACAGCGTAGCCGTGATCCTTCAGACCTGTGACGATCTGCCACCCGATTGCTCAACGCGATTTGCAGGTTCGTGCAACTTCGTCCGGAAACTCTCTGTTAAGCTTCGCCATCCTCATTTTCAAGTTCTGCCAGTGAGCCTTCGGGCTGTCGCTGGTGTCGTCGTTTTTCTGGAGTTCTGCATGCTGTTGCCCATTCTTCTGTTGTCCGCCGCCGGTTTTACGGTGCTGACCACGGAGTTCATCATCGTCGGCCTGTTGCCGGCAATCGCCCGTGATCTGGACGTCAGCATCCCTCAAGCGGGTTTGCTGGTGACCCTGTTCGCCTTTACCGTGGCCGCCTTCGGGCCGTTCCTGACGGCGTACTTCGCCAGGTTTGAACGGCGCAAATTGTTTATCAGTGTGCTGATCATGTTCGGTCTGGCCAACACACTGGCGGCACTGGCGCCGAACATCGGGGTGATGGCCGTTGCGCGATTGATTCCGGCGTTGGGGCTGCCGGTGTTCTGGGCGTTGGCCAGTGAGACCGCGGTGGACATCGTCGGGCCGGACTACGCCGGGCGGGCCATCGCCAAGATCGGTTTCGGCATTGTCTGCGCCACGGTGTTCGGTATTCCGGTGGGTACGCTGATTTCCGATGCGTTCGGCTGGCGCAGTGCTTTCGGCATTCTGGCGGTGATCGCGTTTGCCAAGGCGTTGCTGCTGTTTATTTACCTGCCGAAAACCAACCTGCACCAGCATCAGGTGAGTTTTCGCTCGCAGTTCAAAATTCTGCGCAGCCCGTTGATGCTGGGGCATGTGCTGTTATCGATCCTGGTGTTCAGCGGCATGTTCACCGCGTACACCTACCTGGCGGACATTCTTGAGCGCCTTGCCGGTTTCAACGGTACGGTGGTCGGCTGGTGCCTGATGGGCTTTGGTGCGGTCGGCTTGATCGGCAATTCGCTGGGCGGCCGTGCGGTGGATCGGCATCCGCTGATCGCTTCTGTGACGTTTTGTGCGTTCATGATTGCCGGCATGGTGGCCTTGGTGCCGAACATTCATTCACCCCTTGGTCTGGCGGCAGCGATGGGTATTTGGGGCGTGACTCAGGCCGCACTGTTCCTGGTCAGTCACGTGCGCCTGATGAAGGCTGCGCCTGAAGCGCCGGCCTTTGCTGCGTCGTTGAACATTGCCGGGGCCAATCTCGGGATCGGTCTGGGCGCGATGGTCGGTGGGCGAGTGATCGACAGTGTTGGCCTGGGCGGCCTGGGTTTCGCGGCGGCCGGTTTTATCCTGGTCTCGATCCTGTTGGCGATGGCGCTGATGACCTTCAAACCTCGCGAAATCTGCGCCTGACATCTCACATCGCGGTGAACAACTCGCGTCGGGCACCTTCGGTAATCGCGACAATGCCGGGGTGCTTGATCTTGCGTTCCACCGAGATGGCGTAGAACGACTCGCTCACCGCATCGGTCTGGCCGATCAATTCCACGCCGCATTGGCGTTTCACTTCGTCGGCAATCACGCTCGGGCCGATGAATATCCCGCTGCCGGATTGGCCGAAGGCCTGCATCAAGGCGCTGTCGTCGAACTCGCCGACGATCTGCGGCTGAATCTGCTGTTCGGCAAACCAGCGTTGCAAGCGACTGCGCACCACGGTTTCCGGCCCGGGAATCAACAGCGGGGCGCCGTGCAGGCTGCGCGGGAAGTCCTGGCCATACTGCGCCGCCAATTCTGCGGTGGCGAAGAAGCTGATGCCGCATTCGCCGAGTTTCTGGCTGTAACCCTTGATGTCCAGATGCGAGGGCATCGGGCTGTCGGAAATCACCAGATCAAGGCGCTGAATCGCCAGGTCGGCAAGCAAGCGTTCCAGTTTGTCTTCGCGACAGGTGATACGCAGGGGCTCGCTCAACTCCATGGTCGGCGCGATCAGGCGATAAACGATGGATTTGGGGACTACGTCGGCGACGCCCACCCGAAACAGAATCTGTTGCTCATTGGGCTGCGCCCGTAGCATCAATTCCAGCTCACCACCGAGTTGAAACATCTGCTCGGCGTAGGACAGGGTCTGGCGCCCGGCTTCGGTGAGTTCCAGCTGCCGGCCGACCCGACGAAACAACTCGATGCCATAGGTTTGCTCGAGCAGGGAAATCTGCCCGCTGATGGTCTGTGGCGTCAGGTTCAGCTGCTCACAAGCGCGCACGATGCTGCCGGTCTTGGCCACCACCCAGAAGTAATGCAGCTGCCGATAATTCAACATGTTGGTGAAATCCCGTTGTTCACATCATCCGTAAGGCATACGCCATACGCTGTCTGGATTCGTTAAAACCGAAGTATAGCCGCTGAAAATACGAATTTTCCTGAAGTATTTGCTTCCTTAGAATGCCTCGCTATCGACGGATCGCCTTTTCGGTTCTGTCTGTTCTATCGAGGAAAGCATCATGAAGCTTAAAACCACGGCACTGCTGATTGCGTCTTTACTGGTGTTGGCCGGTTGCGACCAGGCCGAGAAAAGCGCTCAGCAATTGATGGGCAAGGCCGCCGAAACCGCCAAACAGGCGATTGACGATACCCACAAAGCCGCCGAGCAAGCGCTCAGCGATGCCACGGGCGGCTTGATCAGCAAGAAAGAACAACCGGCCAAAGAGACGGACAAAACCGACTCTTCGTCCCAGGA
Source organism: Pseudomonas sp. GM102 (assembly GCF_000282555.1). Lineage (NCBI taxonomy): Bacteria > Pseudomonadati > Pseudomonadota > Gammaproteobacteria > Pseudomonadales > Pseudomonadaceae > Pseudomonas > Pseudomonas sp. GM102. Next base: position 41,094 of record NZ_AKJB01000063.1, read on the forward strand.
AATCTAAACCGTCTACAACGAGTCAGGACTGACCCATGGAATACCTTTTAGAACTTGCTGCAAGCCCCACTGCCTGGGTCGCCCTGGCCACGCTGGTGGTGATGGAAATCGTGCTCGGCATCGATAACCTGATCTTCATCTCGATCCTCACCAACAAGCTGCCCGAACAGCATCGCCAGAAGGCGCGGCGGATCGGTATCGGCATGGCGTTGATCCTGCGCCTGGCACTGTTGAGCACCATCGCGTTCATCGTCCAACTGACCGAGCCGGTGATCGAGATTCTCGGCCACGCGTTCTCCTGGAAGGACATGATCCTGATCGCGGGTGGCCTGTTCTTGTTGTGGAAGGCGACCACCGAGATCCATCACAGCATGGACCCGGCGCCGGATGATCCGACCTCGGCCACCTCGACGGTGACCCTGGGCTTTGCTGCTGCGATCGGTCAGATCCTGATGCTGGACATGGTGTTCTCCATCGACAGCATCATTACCGCCGTCGGCATGACCGAGCATTTGCCGATCATGATCATCGCGGTGGTGGTCTCGGTACTGGTGATGTTGCTGGCCGCTGACCCTCTGGCCAAGTTCATCAACGACAACCCGACGGTGGTGATGCTGGCGCTGGGCTTCCTGATCATGATCGGCATGACGCTGATCGCCGAAGGTTTTGGCGCCCACGTACCGAAAGGCTACGTCTACGCGGCCATGGCGTTCTCGGCCACGATCGAAGGCTTGAATATGCTGTCGCGTCGGGCCAGGCAGAAGCGCATCGCCGCTGAAGCTTAACCTGCGTTAAACGAAACGGCCGCCTGAACTCGAAAGAGTCCAGGCGGCCGTTTTTGTTTGGACGACCGAAAAGCGCTGGTCAGTGCGCGGTAGCGGGGTGTGCAGCGTTTTTATCGGTTTTCGCCACAGGTGCCGATTGAACCGGGTGATGATGGTGCCGGCGGGTAATACGCAAAACGCCCCACAGCATGGCGGCGGCCACGGCCAGCCAGCCGGAAATCAACATTATAATGGTCATTGTCAGGCTCATCAGTGCCTCCTCTTTGCCCTGCATCGGGCACACATTCGTCCTTGGTAAGTGACAGTCTAGCCGCTGCTGTATTTCAGGCTATTGACCAAAGGTCGCCTGTCATCAAACAGTTCGCTCTATCGAATGCAATCAACTGCCGGTTAAGGCTATACCGCTGCCGCGCGGCATCCTATGATCGACGGCCAAGCCGGCTGTACGATTGCCTGGCGTCTGAACAAGAGAGTGATGATGGTGCGGGTATTTTCTCGAATTCGATCTTTGGTACTGATCGTTGGCTGCGTTGTCGGCCTGGCTGGCTGTGCGGGGAGCGTGGCGCCAGAGATCAAGCGTCTGCCGGAGCGGGTCGAACTCAGCGGTACGTTCTACCGTGGACAAAGTTATCAAAGCGGGCCTCAGGTGCTGGCTAGTCTGCTGTCCCAGCAGGGCATCGTGATAACCCCGGGGTTGCTCGATAAACCACTGCATTTGCCGGGTGCCGAAGACCGCCTGCAGCAGAACATGCAGAACCTCGCCCGCGAATACGGGATGGTGGTCTACCCCCTCGACAAAAATTTGCCGGCGCTGCTGACCCAGGTCGCCGCCGGTTATCCGGTGATGGTGCGCTTCACGGAAGGCTCGGCGTTCTGGGCGGAGCCGCGATACGCCATTCTCGCCGGTTACAATCGTCAGAAGCAGACGGTGTTGCTGCGCGCCGGGATGGATCGTCGGTTGCTGATGGGGTTCAGCTCCTTTGAATCAGCATTCGAGAATGCCGGCGGTTGGGCCGTATTGATCCAGAAGCCGGACCAGATTCCAGCCAATGTCGATCAGTCGCGCTGGCTCAAAGCGGCGAGCGATCTTGCCCAGTCAGGTCAGGAACAGGCGGCAGCCCGGGCGAAGAAGGCGCTGACCGCGCAGTAAGTTTCCACTCGTCATCAGCATGGCACCGCCACGCTATGCTGAAGTCTCAAGTAGAGGGCCCGGATTTTTCCGGGACCATGAACAGGAGGCGTCCATGGCACAGTCCAATACCCCCACCGGCCCGCACTCGTCTGAGCATTCGTCTGATAATGAGTTGGGGTTCGACCCCGATTCTCCAGACCTCGCCGATCCTCAGGTCGACCCCATCGGGCCCGCCAAGGCGCCCAGGGATATAAAGCCGGGCGAGGAGGGCAAGAAGGCACCCGCGAAGCCTTACGACCCACTCGGTAATCTGAAACCCAAGTCTCAGTGAGGTGCGTATGTCTACCGATTCGAGCTTTGACGACAAACGTCCAGACCCTCCAGACAGTGTTCCGACAACCCCTGAAGCGGACCTGGACCCGGTAATGGATCCGGACAGCCCGTTAAGGGATCCCTTGGCCCGGCCGACAGTGGTGCCGACCAAGCATCCACAGGGCTGGAGAGACCCGAGTGCGGGGGATGGCATCCCGGATGACGATCAGATGCCGTTGCCCAATGATTAAACGTGGACAAAAAAAGCCCCGAATATTCGGGGCTTTCATTTACCGGTTGTTTACAGACGTTTCGAGCTTATTTCGATGCTTCCACCACACCGCTCTGGCGATGCTTGAGGTTCTTGTCGGACTTGTATTGCAGGGCAACGGAGGGCACGTTGGCGCTCTTGCCGGTTTCGACCCAGCTGCGAATCCGGCTGGCATCGGCAAAGTGCGTGTACTTGCCGAAGGCATCGAGAATCACCAGCGCCATCGGCCGATCTGACATGTGGGTCACCAGCACCAGGCAGTGACCAGCCGCGTTGGTAAAGCCGGTTTTGGTCAGTTTGATGTCCCAGTTAGGCTTGTTGACCAAATGGTCGGTGTTGCGGAAACCCAAGCTGTAGTTGGGTTTGCGGAACGAAACGGTTTTTTCCTTGGTGGTGCTCAATTGAGTCAATAACGGGTGCTTGTGTGCAGCGATCAGCAGTTTGCTCAAATCGCGGGCGGTGGACACATTGCGAGGAGAGAGGCCCGTCGGTTCGACAAAGTGGGTGCTGGTCATTCCCAGCGCTTTGGCTTTGGCGTTCATGGCGGCAATGAACGCGACATAGCCGCCCGGATAGTGATGGGCCAGCGTCGCGGCGGCGCGGTTTTCCGACGACATCAGGGCAATCAGCAGCATTTCCCGGCGCGGCAATTCGCTTTTGAGTTTGACTCGGGAAAACACGCCTTTCATTTCCGGGGTGTCGCTGATGTTGACGGAAAGGTATTCGTCCATGTTTTGCCGGGCTTCTACCACCACCAGGCCGGTCATCAGTTTGCTGACGGATGCGATTGGCACTACGACGTCAGGGTTGCTGGCATAGATCACTTTGTTGGTTTGCATGTCCATCAGCAAGACACTGCCGGAAGCGAGCTTCAGTTGTGAGGTGTCTCGGGGGGCTGCGGTGGTTTCTGCAGCGTTGATCGTTGGCGTGGTGAAAGTCCCTGTAAATGCAAAAAACAAGCTCAGGATTGAAAGACGGATTTTCACGCTGGCGGACTCATAAAAGGTGGATATACCGTTTTGTAACGGGCTGTTTCTTTAAAAAGCGACGCATTTTAGGAGTATGGCTGAAGAACTGTCGATGGTTGTTCGATGTTCTGATGAAAGCGCCTGGGCGCCTGATAAAAATGGGCTTTTCCGGCGGATGGTCGAGCTTTTTCTTCAGGCAAAAAGAACCCCGCGACTGGCGGGGTTCCTTTATGCGGCGCTTCAAGCAAGCGTGAACTCAGGCGTGCAGTGTTTCCGCGGCGTACAGCGTGTTTTCCAGCAAGCAGGCGCGGGTCATCGGGCCAACGCCGCCCGGTACCGGAGTGATCCAGCCGGCGCGGGGCAGGGCGGTTTCGTAGATCACGTCACCGACCAGCTTGCCGTCTTCCTGACGATTGATGCCGACGTCGATCACGATCGCGCCTTCCTTGATCCATTCACCTTTGACCAGGCCCGGTTTGCCGGCGGCAACCACCACTAGGTCGGCGCGACCGACATGGCCTGCCAAATCCTTGGTGAAGCGGTGGGTAACGGTCACGGTGCAACCGGCCAGCAGCAGTTCCATCGCCATCGGGCGGCCAACAATGTTGGAGGCCCCGACGATGACTGCGTCCATCCCGTATAGATCTGCACCGGTGCTTTCCAGCAACGTCATGATGCCTTTAGGTGTGCACGGACGCAGCAGCGGAATACGCTGGGCCAGACGGCCGACGTTATAAGGGTGGAAACCGTCGACGTCCTTGTCGGGACGAATGCGCTCCAGCAATTTGGAGGCGTCCAGGTGTTCAGGTAAAGGCAGCTGGAGCAGAACGCCGTCAATCGCCGGGTCGTCGTTCAGGCGATCGATCAGATCGGCCAGCGCTTGCTGAGTGGTGTCGGCAGGCAGGTCGTAGGCTTGGGAAAGGAAGCCGACCTCTTCACAGTCTTTACGCTTGTGCGAGACATAAACCTGAGAGGCAGGATCGCTGCCGACCAGGATCACCGCGAGGCCGGGCGTGCGCAGGCCTTGCTGGCGACGCTCGGCGACTCGTTTGGCGATCTGCTGGCGCAGGCTGGCGGCGATCGATTTGCCGTCGATTAGTTGTGCAGTCATTGCGCGTGATTAACCATCGAGAGGGGAAAAAAAGAGAGCGCATTCTCGCATGTCATGAGGTGAGGGCAAAGGCGCTTGGTCTGCAAATTCCCCTAACTCCTTTAATTAAATGAATTTTTTATAAAAAGGATTTGACGACATCTGGGGGGCTCTATACTATTCGTCGCACTTGTCGGGCACAGCCTAGCACTGGTTGATAAGGTTGAGCGGAGTTACGGTTCTGCAAGACTGAAAAGCACTTAGTTTGTAGTCCTTCAAGGGTACAGATTAACAAGGCGCCCGTAGCTCAGCTGGATAGAGCATCCGCCTTCTAAGCGGATGGTCGCAGGTTCGAGTCCTGCCGGGTGCGCCATTAGGCAGCTTTGGCACAAGTAGCGCGATATGGTGGGCGTAGCTCAGTTGGTAGAGCACGGGATTGTGACTCCCGTTGTCGTGGGTTCGATCCCCATCGTCCACCCCATATTTCGAAAGGCGCCAGATTAACAGTCTGGCGCCTTTGCTTTAACAGCTTCAATCCGCGGATGTGGTGGAATTGGTAGACACACTGGATTTAGGTTCCAGCGCCGCGAGGCGTAAGAGTTCGAGTCTCTTCATCCGCACCAAATAAAGCTTCAGTCTTGCCGGTTGGCTTGGTTGGGGCTCAACAAAGAAGTTGTTTGGCTTCTTTGTCACGCAATATGGTGGGCGTAGCTCAGTTGGTAGAGCACGGGATTGTGACTCCCGTTGTCGTGGGTTCGATCCCCATCGTCCACCCCATATTTCGAAAGGCGCCAGATTTAACAGTCTGGCGCCTTTTTTGTTTCAGTGGTTTGAGTATCGGCGGCTGCAGGTTGTGGGCCGCAGGGGCAGGTCGCTTCGTCGTATTTATGTTTCTCGATGATGCTCGATTTGCCCGCCGATCCCCTCGCGGGGTTGGCTGTCAGGGATGGATTGCCGATTCTTTCTATATATAGGAAGGTGGGTGCAGAGCCCTGGCATGACTGACTGTATTTGCTAACAGGGCGAGGCACAACCGTTTGTCCCCGCCTATAAATTGCCTGCTGCTTTTTTACCCGTTTTCAGTAGGGTGACTTCTTGAGTTTGACCCACTAGAATGCATGCCCTTGATTCTGGGGTCGGAAACGGCCGGCTAACGTCTGTGCAACGAGGAATATCCATGCAAGTTTCTGTTGAAAATACTACTGCTCTTGAGCGCCGCATGAGCGTCACCGTGCCGGCTGAGCGTATCGAGAGCCAGGTCAACAAGCGTCTGCAGCAGACCGCCCAAAAGGCCAAGATCGCTGGCTTCCGTCCAGGCAAAGTGCCAATGAGCGAAATCAAGCGCCGTTTTGGTGCTGACGCTCGCCAGGAAGCTGTAGGCGACGTAATCCAGTCTTCCTTCTACGAAGCTGTGGTTGAGCAGAAGCTGAACCCGGCTGGTCAGCCTTCGATCGAGCCTAAATCCCTGGAAGCAGGCAAGGACCTGGAATACGTAGCCGTATTCGAAGTGTTCCCGGAGTTCACCATTGCCGGTTTCGAAGGTATCACTGTCGAGCGCCTGAGCGCTGACGTGGCTGATGCCGATCTGGACAAGATGCTGGAAATCCTGCGCAAGCAGAACACCCGTTTCGAAGTCGCCGATCGCGCTGCTCAGAACGAAGATCAACTGAACATCGATTTCGTCGGCAAAGTCGACGGTGAAGTGTTCGCTGGCGGTTCCGCCAAAGGCACTCAGCTGGTGCTGGGTTCCGGTCGCATGATCCCTGGCTTCGAAGACGGTCTGGTCGGCGCTAAAGCCGGCGAAGAGCGCGTTCTGAACCTGACCTTCCCTGAGGACTATCAGAACCTCGACCTGGCAGGCAAAGCCGCTGAGTTCACCGTGACCGTGAACACCGTTTCCGAGCCTAAACTGCCAGAGCTGACCGAAGAATTCTTCGCTCAATTCGGCATCAAGGAAACCGGTCTGGAAGGCTTCCGCACCGAAGTTCGCAAGAACATGGAGCGCGAACTGCGTCAGGCGATCAAATCCAAGGTCAAGAATCAGGTTATGGACGGTCTGCTGGCCACCAACCCGATCGAAGTGCCAAAGGCTCTGCTGTCCAACGAAGTTGACCGTCTGCGCGTGCAGGCTGTTCAGCAGTTCGGCGGCAACATCAAGCCTGACCAGCTGCCGGCCGAGCTGTTCGAAGAGCAAGCCAAGCGCCGTGTTGTGCTGGGTCTGATCGTGGCTGAAGTGGTCAAGCAATTCGACCTCAAGCCTGACGAAGCCCGTGTTCGCGAGATGATTCAGGAAATGGCTTCGGCTTACCAGGAGCCTGAGCAGGTTGTGTCTTGGTACTACAAGAACGACCAGCAACTGAACGAAGTCCGTTCGGTTGTGCTGGAAGAACAAGTTGTGGATACTGTTCTGCAGAAAGCTAGCGTGACCGACAAATCGGTCTCTTACGAAGAAGCGGTCAAGCCGGTAGAAGCTCCACAAGCCGACTGATCGTTTTTGCGGTAAGAAGCACACACCATAAGCCAGCCTTCGTGCTGGCTTATGCGTATTCAAGACATAACTATTTGGGAGTGACTGCAGAGCATGTTCCGTAATTCGTATATTCAGCAGAACTCTGATATCCAGGCCGCTGGCGGCCTGGTCCCGATGGTTGTCGAGCAGTCTGCTCGTGGCGAGCGCGCCTATGACATCTACTCGCGCCTTCTCAAGGAACGAGTGATTTTTCTGGTTGGTCCGGTAGAGGACTACATGGCCAACCTGATCTGTGCGCAACTGCTGTTCCTTGAAGCGGAAAACCCGGACAAGGACATCCATCTCTATATCAACTCCCCGGGCGGTTCGGTGACGGCGGGCATGTCGATCTATGACACCATGCAGTTCATCAAGCCAAACGTATCGACCACCTGTATCGGTCAGGCGTGCAGCATGGGCGCGTTTCTTCTGACGGCCGGTGCTCAAGGCAAGCGTTACTGCCTGCCGAACTCGCGTGTGATGATTCACCAGCCACTGGGCGGTTTCCAGGGCCAGGCCTCGGATATCGAAATCCATGCCAAGGAAATCCTCTTCATTCGTGAGCGTCTCAACACGCTGATGGCCAAGCATAGCGGGCGCACTCTTGAAGAAATCGAGCGCGATACCAACCGCGATAATTTCATGAGCGCTGAAGCCGCGCGTGAATACGGGTTGATCGATGAAGTGATCAACCAGCGCCCCGCTTAATAATAAGCAGCTCAAAATAAGGTTGGTCAGCTGGTCTGATCACCGGCGGGCTTGAAAAAGCCCGCAATAGCCTTCATCTTGTGTTGCAAGCCTATCGGATTTGGATCGAACGAATGACTGACACCCGCAACGGCGAGGACAACGGCAAGCTGCTCTATTGCTCCTTCTGTGGCAAAAGCCAGCATGAAGTACGCAAATTGATTGCCGGCCCCTCGGTCTTTATCTGCGACGAGTGCGTCGACCTGTGCAATGACATCATCCGTGAGGAGGTGCAGGAAGCCCAGGCCGAAAGCAGCGCGCATAAATTGCCTTCGCCTAAAGAAATCAGCGGCATCCTTGATCAGTACGTGATTGGTCAGGAACGTGCGAAAAAGGTTCTGGCCGTAGCGGTGTACAACCACTACAAGCGTTTGAACCAGCGTGACAAAAAGAATGACGACGTCGAACTCGGCAAAAGCAACATCTTGCTGATCGGCCCGACAGGCTCGGGTAAAACCCTGCTTGCCGAAACACTGGCCCGCTTGCTGAACGTTCCGTTCACCATCGCCGACGCAACCACCCTCACCGAGGCGGGTTATGTAGGTGAAGATGTCGAGAACATTATTCAGAAGCTGCTGCAGAAGTGCGATTACGACGTAGAAAAAGCCCAGATGGGCATTGTCTACATCGATGAGATCGACAAGATCTCGCGTAAATCTGACAACCCGTCGATCACCCGGGACGTTTCCGGTGAAGGCGTGCAGCAGGCCCTGCTCAAGTTGATCGAAGGCACGGTCGCTTCCGTTCCACCTCAAGGTGGTCGCAAGCATCCGCAGCAGGAATTCCTTCAGGTCGATACCCGTAACATCCTGTTCATCTGCGGTGGTGCGTTCTCCGGTCTGGAAAAGGTTATTCAAAACCGTTCCACCAAGGGCGGCATTGGTTTCAACGCGGAAGTGCGCAGCAAGGAAGAAGGCAAGAAAGTCGGTGAATCCCTGCGTGAAGTCGAGCCTGACGATCTGGTCAAGTTCGGTCTGATCCCGGAATTCGTCGGTCGTCTGCCGGTACTTGCCACGCTGGACGAGCTTGATGAGGCTGCGTTGATGCAGATTCTTACCGAGCCGAAAAATGCTCTGACCAAGCAGTATGCCAAGCTGTTCGAGATGGAAGGCGTGGACCTGGAATTCCGGGCTGACGCGCTGAAATCGGTCGCCAAACGTGCCCTGGAACGCAAAACCGGTGCCCGTGGACTGCGCTCGATTCTCGAAGGTGTATTGCTCGACACTATGTATGAAATCCCCTCGCAGTCCGAGGTGAGTAAAGTAGTGATCGATGAAAGCGTTATAGAAGGCAAGTCCAAGCCACTGTATATCTACGAAAACAGTGAGCCGACTGCCAAGGCAGCGCCGGACGCCTAAGCGTCACACTGCTGGAATAAAGAAGGGGCCTTCGGGCCCCTTTGCTATTAACGCGTTTTAACATTTTATTTGCGCTTGTTTTTTTTGAAAACAGCCCCCATCTTGGTTTCAAGCTTACTTCCATCTGTTTACGGCCTTATGGCCGCCGTAGAGGCGAAATCATGAAGACAACCATCGAATTGCCTCTCCTGCCATTGCGTGATGTCGTGGTTTATCCGCACATGGTTATCCCGCTGTTCGTGGGGCGCGAGAAATCCATCGAAGCCCTCGAGGCAGCGATGACGGGTGACAAGCAGATCCTTCTGCTGGCTCAGCGTAATCCTGCTGACGACGATCCCGGTGAAGAAGCACTTTATCGCGTAGGCACCATCGCTACCGTTCTGCAGCTGCTCAAGCTGCCTGACGGCACGGTCAAGGTTCTTGTCGAAGGTGAGCAGCGGGGTGCCGTGGAGCGCTTCAGCGAAGTCGACGGCCACTGCCGTGCCGAAGTTTCGCTGATCGACGAAGTCGACGCGCCCGAGCGCGAGTCGGAAGTGTTTGTCCGCAGCCTGCTGGCTCAGTTCGAACAATATGTGCAGCTGGGCAAGAAAGTCCCCGCTGAAGTCCTGTCGTCGCTTAACAGCATCGACGAGCCAGGCCGCCTGGTCGATACCATGGCCGCGCACATGGCCCTGAAAATCGAGCAGAAGCAGGAAATCCTCGAAATCATCGATTTGTCGGCCCGGGTCGAGCACGTCCTGGCGTTGCTGGATGCCGAGATCGATCTGCTGCAAGTCGAAAAACGCATTCGCGGCCGCGTTAAAAAGCAAATGGAGCGCAGCCAGCGCGAGTACTACCTGAATGAGCAGATGAAGGCCATTCAGAAAGAACTGGGCGACAGCGACGAAGGCCACAACGAAATCGAAGAGCTGAAAAAGCGTATCGATGCCGCTGGTCTGCCAAAAGACGCGTTGGCCAAGGCTCAGGCCGAACTGAACAAGCTCAAGCAAATGTCACCAATGTCCGCGGAAGCGACGGTGGTGCGTTCTTACATCGACTGGCTGGTTCAAGTGCCGTGGAAGGCCCAGAGCAAGGTGCGTCTGGACCTCGCTCGTGCCGAAGACATTCTCGACGCCGACCACTATGGTCTGGAAGAAGTCAAAGAGCGGATCCTCGAATACCTCGCCGTGCAGAAGCGCGTGAAGAAGATTCGTGGTCCGGTGCTGTGCCTGGTCGGTCCTCCCGGGGTGGGTAAAACTTCTCTGGCGGAGTCGATCGCCCACGCCACCAACCGCAAATTCGTGCGCATGGCCCTCGGTGGTGTGCGCGATGAGGCGGAAATTCGTGGTCATCGCCGGACTTATATCGGTTCGATGCCAGGAAGATTGATTCAAAAGATGACAAAGGTGGGCGTCCGCAACCCGTTGTTCCTGCTCGATGAAATCGACAAAATGGGCAGCGATATGCGTGGCGATCCGGCGTCGGCGTTGCTGGAAGTGCTCGATCCCGAGCAGAACCACAACTTCAACGATCACTATCTGGAAGTCGATTACGACCTGTCCGATGTGATGTTCCTTTGCACCTCCAACTCCATGAACATTCCGCCGGCGCTGCTGGACCGGATGGAAGTGATTCGTCTGCCGGGTTACACCGAAGACGAGAAGATCAACATCGCTGTCAAATACCTTTCGCCGAAGCAGATCACGGCCAACGGTCTGAAGAAGGGCGAGCTGGAATTTGACGCCGAAGCGATCCGCGACATCATCCGCTACTACACCCGCGAAGCCGGTGTACGTGGGCTGGAGCGCCAGATTGCCAAGGTTTGCCGCAAGGCAGTCAAAGAGCATGCAATGGAAAAACGCTTCTCGGTGAAGGTCACTGCCGACATGCTCGAGCACTTCCTGGGCGTGCGTAAGTTCCGCTACGGCCTGGCTGAATCGCAGGATCAGATTGGCCAGGTAACGGGCCTTGCGTGGACTCAGGTGGGCGGCGAATTGCTGACCATCGAAGCCGCGGTCGTGCCGGGTAAAGGCCAGTTGATCAAGACGGGTTCTCTGGGTGACGTGATGGTCGAATCGATCACCGCAGCCCTGACCGTTGTCCGCAGCCGAGCGAAGAGCCTGGGGATTCCTCTGGACTTCCACGAGAAGCGCGACACGCATATCCATATGCCTGAAGGGGCAACGCCGAAAGATGGCCCTAGCGCCGGTGTAGGCATGTGCACGGCCCTGGTGTCAGCATTGACTGGCATTCCTGTACGCGCAGATGTTGCCATGACCGGCGAAATCACCTTGCGTGGTCAGGTGCTGGCGATTGGTGGATTGAAGGAAAAACTGCTGGCTGCTCACCGTGGCGGAATCAAGACGGTGATCATTCCTGAAGAGAACGTACGCGATCTGAAGGAAATTCCTGACAATATCAAGCAAGATCTACAGATTAAACCAGTTAAATGGATTGACGAGGTCCTGCAAATTGCGCTGCAATACGCGCCGGAGCCCTTGCCGGATGTGGTTCCGGAGATCGTTGCAAAGGATGAAAAACGCGAGTCTGACTCTAAGGAAAGAATTAGCACGCATTAGTACGCATTTGCCTGGGGGGCTTGTTGACAGTTTTTTAGAGCCCTTGTTATAAAGCGGCTCTTAAGTGTCTGTAGGCCATTCAGCACTCGTTTTTTTGCTTTCACCAAAAAACTTAGAATCAAACTCAAATAGATATAAGGGGACTTAGAGTGAACAAGTCGGAACTGATTGATGCTATCGCTGCATCCGCTGATATCCCGAAAGCTGCTGCTGGCCGTGCGCTGGACGCTGTAATCGAATCCGTCACTGGCGCTCTCAAGGCTGGCGACTCTGTTGTTCTGGTTGGTTTCGGTACCTTCTCCGTGACCGATCGTCCAGCTCGCATCGGTCGTAACCCACAGACCGGTAAGACGCTGGAAATCGCCGCCGCCAAAAAGCCAGGTTTCAAAGCCGGTAAAGCACTGAAAGAAGCTGTCAACTAAGTTCGATTCAGGTTTTTGCCTATCCGGGTCGGGGTCATTCCTGACTTGGCAGCGGAGCGGTAGTTCAGTCGGTTAGAATACCGGCCTGTCACGCCGGGGGTCGCGGGTTCGAGTCCCGTCCGCTCCGCCAGTTACGAGAAGGCGCATCCTCGGATGCGCCTTTCTTCTATCCGGATTCTACCCACGCTCCACGGTTGCCTAATTTTGAAGTTCAACCGTTTCTGGGGGACGCATGCTGCAGAATATCAGGGACAATTCACAAGGCTGGATTGCCAAGACCATTATCGGGATCATCGTTGTACTGATGGCTTTCACCGGTATCGAGGCCATTTTCCAGGCGACGACCAACAGCCAGGATGCGGCCAAGGTCAACGGTGAAGAAATCAGTCAAAATGAGCTGAACCAGGCGGTTGATATGCAACGCCGTCAGCTCATGCAACAGCTTGGCAAGGATTTCGATGCTTCCTTGCTCGACGAAAAAATGCTGCGCGAATCGGCCCTCAAAGGCCTGATCGATCGCAAACTGCTGCTGCAAGGCGCAGAAAAATCGAAATTCGCTTTCTCCGAAGCGGCTTTGGATCAGGTGATCCTGCAAACGCCTGAATTCCAGGTGGACGGCAAGTTCAGCGCCGAGCGTTTCGATCAGGTGATCCGTCAACTCGGCTACAGCCGTCTGCAATTCCGCCAGATGCTGGCTCAGGAAATGCTGATCGGTCAGCTGCGCGCTGGCTTGGCCGGTAGCGGTTTTGTCACCGATGCACAGGTTCTGGCCTTCGCCCGTCTGGAAAAGCAGACCCGCGATTTCGCCACCTTGAACGTCAAGGCAGATCCTGCTGCGGTGAAACTGACTGACGACGAAGTCAAAGCCTACTACGACGAACACGCCAAGGAATTCATGACGCCGGATCAGGTGGTCATCGATTACCTCGAATTGAAGAAGGCCTCCTTCTTTGACCAGGTCAGCGTCAAGGACGAAGACCTGCAAGCGGCGTATCAGAAAGAAACCGCGAACCTGTCCGAGCAACGCCGGGCTGCGCATATTCTGGTCGAAGTGAACGATAAGGTGACCGAGGCGCAAGCCAAGGCCAAAATCGAAGAAGTGCAGGCGCGTCTGGCCAAAGGCGAGAAATTCGAGGCTTTGGCCAAGGAATTCTCCCAGGACCCAGGCTCGGCGAACAACGGCGGTGACCTCGGTTATGCGGGTCCAGGCGTCTACGATCCGGCGTTTGAAAAAGCCCTGTATTCGTTGGCCAAGGATCAGGTTTCGGAGCCGGTTCGCACTGACTTCGGTTTCCACCTGATCAAGCTGCTGGGCGTTGAAGCCCCTGAAGTGCCTACGTTTGCCAGCCTGAAAGACAAGCTGACCCGCGAGCTGAAAACCCAGCAGGTCGAGCAGCGTTTCGTCGAGGCGACCAAGCAATTGGAAGACTCTTCGTTCGAGGCCTCCGATCTGGCCCAGCCAGCACAAGACCTGAAGCTGACCGTCCACACGTCCGCGCCATTCGGCCGGGAAGGTGGCGAAGGCATTGCGGCCAATCGTGCCGTAGTGACCGCTGCGTTCAGTCCTGAAGTGCTGGATGAGGGTGCCAACAGCACCGCCATCGAGCTGGACCCGGAAACCGTGATCGTGCTGCGCGCCAAGGAACACCGCAAGCCTGAGCAGCTGCCGCTGGAAAGCGTGGCTGCCAGCATTCGTGCGCAACTGACCAAGGAGCATGCCAGTGCTGCCGCCAAGACCAAGGCTGATCAACTGATCGTCAGCCTGCGCGATGGCAAGACTGCACTGGACCAGGCGATCGATGGCCAGAACTGGAAAGTGACTCAAGCTGCGACGCGTGCTCAGGAAGGGGTCGATCCGACTGTGCTGCAAGCACTGTTCCGTATGCCCAAGCCGGTTGCCAAAGACAAGCCGACCTTCAGCAGCGTGACCCTGGCCGATGGTAGCCTGGTGATCGTGCGTCTGAACGGCGTGAACGAAGCTGCGGCGCCGAGCGAAGAAGAGAAGGTTCAGTACCGTCGCTTCCTCGCCTCGCGCATTGGCCAACAAGACTTTGCGGCTTACCGCAAGCAGTTGGAGAGCGAGGCTGAGATCAAGCGTTTCTGATGCTTGACTGAGCTTTGCGCCACACAAGGACCCCGGCCGAAAGGCTGGGGTTTTTTATGGGTGCGCCAGGCATGGCGCGTTGCGCGCAAGCGCAACCAGCTTGGCTGTGGTGGCCTCGCTGGTGACTTGGAGGTGAAAGTCCTCTACACACCCGGCAAGGG